>NZ_QFFX01000011.1:0-65083 GCF_023522295.1 Prevotella sp. TCVGH
GCCGGAGGCGCGAAGCCTCCGAAGAGCGGCATCCGACTTGTCTCCGTGTGTTAGCCTTTGCAAACATAGTAACTTATCAAAAGAATAGTGAGTATGGCATCCATGAAGAACTTTCAACGGACAGCTATAACATACACAAAAAACAAAAACTCTACAGACCAAATCTGTAGAGTTGAAATATAGTTACCTGTATGAAGAGCATTGATAATCACAACATATTCTCTTCATTGAGTGTTCTATTTAATTAGTTCTTAAAGAAATCTTTAACAGCTTCGTTTGGAACCATTTGTTCATCAAAAACATAAGCACCCGTCTTTGGGCTCTTCACCATTTTGATTACTTTCGTATATGCTCGACCATCCATCTTACCTTCATGGAGGGTAGCGACCGCTTTTTTTGCCATTTGATAATCTCCTTATTACTTAATCTCCTTATGAAGAGTCATCTTCTTCAAAATAGGATTATATTTTTTTAACTCTAAACGCTCAGGAGAATTCTTACGATTCTTTGTCGTTACATAACGACTCGTTCCTGGCAGTCCACTATCTTTCATCTCGGTACATTCCAAGATAACTTGAACTCTGTTTCCTTTAGCTTTCTTTGCCATGACTATTATTCTCCTATTACTTTAATATCTTTCCAATCGCAATAACCTTTTGAAACAGCTTGCTTCAATGCGGCATCAAGACCTACTTTATTAATGAGACGAAGACCAGCTGCGCTGATCTTAAGGCTAATCCAGCAGCCTTCTTCTACATAGTAGAATTTCTTGCTGAAGAGGTTGACATCAAAGCTACGCTTTGTACGATGCTTTGAGTGAGACACATTGTTACCTATTTGTGCCTTCTTTCCTGTGATTTGACAAATCTTAGACATTGCTATCTTAAATTTTTGTTTTCGACTTTTGATACTTATTCCAAACAGGATGCAAAATTACAAATATTTATCGTAATTCCAAAAGAATATTTAAAAGAAATGTCTAAATTAAGTTTTTTTATTGGTATTTTCTTTTCAATCCACGAGAAAACCCTCTCCTATCAAGGTAGATTATTCCTTAGAATCAAGTTCTTGATGAGACAGAGTTTCTTTAAGAAAATCAAGAAATAAGCTCAAAGCTTGGTTAGTTGCGTTGGCTAAATTCACATCTCGCCCATTATCCTCTGTGAGCTTAAAGGTTCGCATATCATCTTTTGAGCCATACGCAATCCAAATAGTCCCAACAGGAATGGTAGGTGTACCTCCTCCAGGACCTGCAATCCCTGTTATGGCAATGGCATAATCACAGTTTATCGTTTGGCATAATCCCACAGCCATTTGCATAGCTACTTCTTCACAAACAGCAGTCTGTTCTTCGATAACTTGCGCATTCACTCCAAGCAAGTGAATCTTCAATTCATTGCTGTATGCGATAATACCGCCTTTGAAATAATTAGACGCTCCGGGTACAGCAGCTATCACTTCTGCGATTCTTCCTCCTGTACAACTTTCTGCGGTTCCTAATGTTTTATTTGAATCATATAGAAATTGTTGTATTTCTCTACTGATTACTTTATTTTCAAAATTCATGATGATGATGTATTATTTTTATGCAGCTATATCTGTTTCAATCTCTTACTATTCAGCTTAATCACTACTGAAAATACGGTCTACTTAAAAGTTACTTTACTAAATGCTGGTTGATCGATACTGCAATAATCATGATCTAAATATTTATAATAGCCAGTAATTCCTATCATCGCAGCATTATCTGTGGTATAACTGAATTTAGGAATATAAATAGTCCAACCATATTTATCTGCATGTTCATGGAAAGCATTCCGCAAACCATTGTTGGCAGAAACACCACCTGCCACTGCAACATGCTTAATACCTGTCTGCTTGACTGCCATTCTTAATTTCTTCATGAGAATATCTACAATCGTAAATTCAAGACTCGCTGCAATATCTGTTTTATGCTTCTCTATGAAATCAGGATCATCAGCCATCCATTTTCGCAAACTGTATAAGAAGGAGGTCTTTAAACCCGAAAAGCTGTAATCCATACCTTCGATATGTGGTTCTGAAAATTGATAGGCATGAGGATTTCCCTGCCGTGCCAATTTGTCAATGATAGGTCCACCTGGATAACCAAGTCCCATCACCTTTGAACATTTATCTATCGCCTCACCTGCCGCATCATCAATGGTTTGTCCCAATACCTGCATGTCATTATAGGCATTCACCTTCACTATTTGAGAATTACCACCAGAGACGAGTAAACAGAGGAATGGGAATGGAGGCTGATGGAAGTCCTCCTCATTTTCTTTGATGAAATGTGCCATGACATGCCCTTGAAGATGATTGACATCAATCATTGGAATACCTAACGAACGGGCAAATCCCTTCGCAAAACTAACACCTACCAATAATGACCCCATCAATCCCGGACCTCGCGTAAAAGCGACAGCATCCAGCTGGTTCTTTGAGATGCCAGCTTTCTTTAAGGCTTGGTCTACTACTGGAACCACATTTTGTTGATGAGCGCGAGAAGCTAATTCAGGCACAACACCACCATAAGCTTCATGAATAGCCTGTGAAGCAGTGACATTACTTAATAATATGTCGTTACGAAGTACAGCTGCAGAAGTATCGTCACAACTACTTTCTATACCTAATATATAAATATCTCTCATCCTTTATCAATTATCTATTTACCTTTCCTATGTTATAACACTCTCGGGGCGTGCGACTCTTAAAACGCAATCGGTTTTAAGACTTTAATGTGTCAATATTTCAACTCCATGCTCGGTCATAACAAACGTATGCTCCCATTGTGCACTGGGGAGTTCGTCTCCTGTTATCACTTCCCATCCAAACGGGTCGTCTGCATCAATATATACTTTCCACGTTCCCATGTTAATCATTGGTTCTATGGTAAACACCATTCCCGGAACCAATAACATACCCGTTCCCTTATGACCGTAATGGTTCACATTGGGTTCTTCATGAAACTTCAAACCAACACCGTGTCCACACAAATCTCGCACTACACCGTAATGATATTTTTCTGCGTGCTTCTGAATAGCATGCCCTATATCCCCCACAAAAGAATAAGGTTTAGCAGCCTCTGCACCAATTTCCAAACATTCTTTGGTTACTCGTACCAACTGCTCTTTCTCCGGAGTGGTTTTTCCAATAATAAACATTCGGGAGGCATCCGCATAATATCCATCAACGATGGTCGTCATATCCACATTGATAATATCACCTTCTTTTAGCACATCAGACGTTTTTGGAATGCCATGGCACACTACTTCATTGATGCTTGTACAAACACTTTTAGGAAATCCTTCATAATTCAAACAAGCAGGAATGGCATTATGCTCTTTACAATAATTCATGCAGATATCGTCTATTTCCTGAGTATTCATACCTGCATGGATATGACAAGCCACTTCATCTAATACCCCTGTGTTCACTACCCCACTTTTGCGGATACCTTCTATCTGTTCTGGGGTTTTTATCAATTCGCGAGTAGGAACTAACTTACCTTTGTTCTCCCAATACATCACTTGCTTATCGAGTTCTGTCAAAGGAACACCTGGTAAGCTATGCCATCTTTTTTTTCTCTTAAAATTCATATCTACTAATCAATTTGAGTAGTCTACAAAAGTACATCAATTTATAGATAATACAAAACATTATTCTATCTTTTTGGAGAGGTACACAAAAAAGTGGTGTGTATCTTCGGCTTTTTCATTGAAGAAAGATGATGGGTTGTGAAACCGCCATCTTTTTTCTTTTGGTTTCACAACAATTACCCCTCAATGAAAATGCTACATTTTCTCATTATTCTTGGTAAAGGTATCCGCTGTTTTTGTCCTGTAAATTTACCAAAAAACGACCATTGAAAATCTTCAAAATAGAAAAATTTAATAGGCAAACGACCAACAAAAATGCGCTGATTTTGTCAAAATAGACGTCTTTTCAAGTTAGAACATTGACTTAATGCGCTTGGAAGCACTCTTTAGAGATGTTATTCACATGCTTCAGCAGCCTTAAAGCATGCAAATAGAAGGCTTAGAGTAATGCTTTAGCAGCCAAGAAAGGGTAAAAATAAGAAAGAAATGAGAAGCGTTTGGTGTAACGTATTCAATAACAAAAGGTTATGAACGTTGCTCATTTTTAGCGTATTTGCGACCAACAATGACGTTGGTGATTTTCACGCGAGTTATGAGAGGCACTTTGTAAAGAAAATTCAGCATTTATAATCTTACAACATAGCGTATTCGTCAATTTACAAACACTGCGTGATTGGTGCTGTTCGTTGTAAAAATATCATTTTTATGTCAATGAGCCGTGGTGTATATCAACAATGTTCTATTGGGTAAGCCATCATTCCAACTTTGTCATCTCTTAGGGCATCCACTAATAATGTTTCAATGCCCGATCCATCTCTCGCTGGTCTTCCTTTTCTTTCAAACTTTGACGTTTGTCATACTCTTTCTTACCTTTTGCCAAGACGATATCCACTTTTGCTCTACCTTTCTGGTCGATAAAGAGCAACACAGGAAGAATGGTGTTTCCGGGATTTTTGGCATCAATCTCCAAACGTCGTATTTCTCGTTTTGTCAATAACAGTTTGCGATCTCTCCGAGCTTCATGATTAGAAAATGAACCATAAAAATAAGGACTTATATTCATGCCTTTAACCCAAATCTCACCGTTATTGATATAGCAAAAGGCATCCACCAACGAAGCTTTGCCTAAGCGGATGGATTTTATCTCCGTACCCGTGAGAACAATTCCTGCGGTATAGGTATCTATAAAAAAATATTCAAAAGAAGCCCTTTTGTTCTTAATTTGGATGGGACTTTTCTTTCGAAGTGCTTGTTCATCTTTATTCATCATCAAATAATTTTAGCAAACTTATCAATATGCTGATCTACATAGTTTGCAATCTCACTTGTCCAACGTTCTTCGTTTTCAACAAACGTATCATCATAGTCGTCAAATTCAGGATACTTTTCAAACAAAGCCATAAATTCATCTTCCGAACAATCGCGCTCAATTTCCTCACCATATTTACGGTATAGGTTATGACACTTTTTTATGATTCTAAATAAGTCTATCATTCCCCACGCTTTCACAGCCTTATCAAACGGATTATGAAAGATAAATGCACCATAACCATTATGGATTAACTGGATAAAGCCACCGTCCATTACCTCCTTATGAAGAATGTCATAAGCCAATAACGTAATTTGATCGGCATTTAGCTGACTCATCGTATCAGCCGTCAGCTCTCCACCAATGGCTTGATAAATAGCATCAATAAAGGTTTGGAGAAAAGCATCCATCCCCTGTTCAGCAGCTTTCTGCAAAGCGGTATCTTTAACTGTAACTTCTAACATATCTTTGTTTCTTCGTGCAAAGATATTTATTTTTTACTAATATTCTATCATTCCTTTGCGATATTTCAATTACTGACCATGACGACAAAACATTTCAAACAAAAACGCAGCAACAATCAATGAAACATAAATTATTCGTTTTCTTTGCTCGTTGTATTCAAAAAAGAATTATATTTGCAGCGGTTAAAGAAAGAGAGATAAAATGCAACCATCAGAACAAACAATCAATCAAATTGAACGTACCATTCGTAAAATTGCACAGAAATTTTCCGAAGAGATAGAATCTGTGAACATCACAGACATACATCTAAGAGTAGGTCAAGACAGTGGTGAGCTAAGAGCTTATAATGACGATGATCAAGAAATTACACGATGTGTTATTTCTGAATGGATTGATTACAAAGACGACGATTTTTATGATGTGGTGACGGATATTTTAAGAACGAATCTTAAGAAACATAGCCACCTCGTTGACCAAATGAATATTCTAAAACCCTTCAGCTTTATTCTTGAAGATGAAGACGGTGAACATCTTGCAGAACTCTATGTGGCAGACGACGATACAGTGATTATTGGAAAAGATTTGATGAATAATTTGGAAGAGGACTTAGACTCATTCTTAGATCATTTATTAAATGAAAATCTTTCATAAACGTCAAAAGAGCTTTTTTGAAGCTCTTTTGATGTTATAGTTTTATATTTTTCTTTTTTCCTTTACTCTCATTATTCATCCTATCTACGGCTGTTACCACATATCTATATTTTGTCTTACCATCTGCATAAGGCAACTTATACATTGTTTTATTCGTAATGGTAACAATCTTTGACGGGTCATCTAAGTTGACACGTTCGCCTTTGTTAAAACGATATACCACATACTTCGTGGCAACATCATCCCAATTCTTTCCACGAGGTGGTGTCCAAAACAACAAGTAACCACTACTCGTCCATACAGCTTTTACCTTTCGTGGCTTTTTAGGTCTCTTATCATCAATAAAAGGCATTTTGGGTTGCAGGGCAGGATATTTCCAGTAATAGTTTCGCAAAGTAGTGCCGTAGTTACCAATGTTATCAACCACCGCCTTTGCATACCACAGCACAGTGCCTTTTACATGATTCATCTCCTCATGGAGTTTGAACTTAGCAGGCATCTGGTGACTGTTAGGATTCTTAGGATCAGCAAATTTAACAGTTCTCTCAACATCCTCACCTATATAAAGAGGTCGGTTTCCTGCATACTTGTTCCACCATTTTATCAAAGTCTCATAATCAGCAGCCGAATGTCCTATTTGCCAATAGAGCTGTGGCACACAATAATCTACCCATCCATTGTTTACCCATAACAGCACATCGGCATAAAGGTCGTCATAGTTTTGCAACCCACGTGTATTGCTGCCTATTTTCGGATCAGACTTCTTATTACGATAGATACCAAAAGGCGAAACACCAAATTTAACCCATGGCTTTCGTTGATGTATTTTCTCTCCTAACTCTTTGATAAAAACATTTACGTTGTAACGACGCCAATCATTGATATTATTTATACCATTGTGATATTGCCTATACTCACGTCCGTCTTGAATAATCTCGCCTGGTGCAGGATAAGGATAAAAATAATCATCGATGTGAAAACCATCAATGTCGTATCGGCTCACAATATCATCTACTACTTGGTAGATATAAGCCCTATTGGCAGGATTACCAGGGTTAAGAATAAATTGTCCTCCGTAGGTAAATACGCTTCCCGGTTGCTTTATTGCAATGTGGTTGCTGGCTAAAGCCGTTGTTCCTTTTGTCTTTGCTCGAAAAGGGTTAATCCATGCATGCAGTTCCATGCCTCTTTCGTGACACTGTTCTATCATCCATTGCAACGGATCCCACAATGGATAAGGGGCTTTTCCTTGAACACCTGTCAGGTATCTGCTCCATGGTTCATATCTACTTGGATAAAGAGCATCACATTCTGCCCTTACTTGAAAGATAATGGCATTAACACCGTCCTTCTGTAGTTCATCTAACTGATAACGAAGTGTCTGTTGCATTTGCTGGGTACCCATACCTTCAAACTGTCCATTGACACATTGAATCCATGCTCCCCTAAATTCATGTTTTTGAGCATTTCGTGCAAAAACAAAGACACTGAGTTCACAACATAAGAATAAGAATAATAACCTTATTGAGATTAAATATTTGTTCATCTTGCTATTTCTTTTCTGCAAAGATAAAACTTGTAATGCGAAAAACCAAAAATCCCTACATGTTGTTATATTATTTCATGTGTAGCCATGAATATTTAACGACTTAATTGGTTCAGTTTCACAAAGATTTTCTATCTTTGTAAAAAAGAATACGATGCTACACATCAAAGAAATAAAAAAGGATTCAAAAGATATAGAGCTCGTGAAAAGACTCTATGTAGAGGCATTTCCCAAAGTTGAACGCATGTCTTTTGACTCATTATTGCTATTGCAACGAAAAGCAGATGTCCGTTTTTTAGGCTTTTATGATAAAAATGACGAATTCAAGGGGCTCACATATACATATCATCATGACAATTTGAGTTGGTTGTTCTATTTTGCTGTAATGCCTAACGAAAGAGGAAAAGGGTATGGTACGAGGATTATCAAACGACTTTTAGAAAGATATAAGAATGAACGTTTTATGATTGATATAGAGGATGTCGACCAACCCGCATCAAATACCGAGCAGCGAAAAAAGCGATACGAATTTTACAAACGCATGGGATTTATTGATTATGGGGTCAGAAAGGTTTGGCCTGGCATTACTTACAATATCATGTCGTGTGGAGGACCTGTCACCTTAGAGGATTACAATCGCGTCTATAATGAGTTTTGGGAAATCATCGAACCTTTAGAAGAATCAGAATAACGATTGAACAGCATCATTGTATATGACAAACGATGGTTGCAAAAAAGATTCATCGTCTAATTGCATTCGTACCTTCGCTTGCTGACGAGTCGAGACGAAATCAGATAACAATGCTTGCTATCGGTCAGATGATGTGAAATAGATGCAAAATACATTCTCACTATTTGCAGTTGAACCGAAAAAGAAGCCACGAACGACACGTTACCATAGTAGTAACAAGGTTCGTGGCTTAGTGAAAAAGAAATATATCAATCTTCCATTAACTTACGATAGCGTCCCTTTTTAATATCTTCGTTGCCTAATCGGCGCGCTTTATTGATTTCATATTCAGAGTAAGTACCTTCAAAATAGAATACTTCACCATTGCCCTCGAATGCCAAGATATGTGTACAAATACGGTCTAAGAACCATCGGTCGTGACTGATGACAACCGCACAACCAGCAAACGACTCCAGACCTTCTTCCAATGCTCTCAAGGTATTCACATCAATATCGTTGGTAGGTTCGTCCAATAACAAAACGTTACCCTCTTGCTTCAGTGCCAACGCCAACTGCAAACGATTTCGTTCTCCACCCGAAAGCACCTCGCACTTTTTGTTTTGGTCGGTACCAGAAAAGTTAAAGCGTGACAAATACGCACGTGCATTGACATCACGACCGCCCATTCTTATATTTTCATTGCCTTGTGAAACAACTTCATAAACTGTTTGCTGGGGGTCTATATCTTTATGTTGCTGGTCTACGTATGCTAACTTTACCGTTTCTCCTACTTCAAAAGTACCCGCATCTGGCTGTTCGAGTCCCATAATCAAACGGAAAAGCGTGGTTTTACCTGCGCCATTGGGTCCTATCACTCCTACAATGCCATTGGGAGGCAACATAAAATTGAGATCTGTAAACAACACTTTTTCACCAAAAGCTTTTTTCACATGCTGTGCTTCAATCACTTTATTACCCAAGCGAGGTCCGTTAGGAATGAAGATTTCTAATTTATCTTCTCTCGTTTTCTGCTCTTCATTCAGCATCTGCTCATACGAGTTTAGACGAGCCTTTCCCTTTGCTTGTCGAGCCTTAGGTGCCATACGCACCCACTCTAATTCACGCTCTAATGTCTTGCGACGCTTAGATGCGGTCTTTTCCTCTTGATCCATGCGCTTGGTCTTCTGCTCCAACCACGAAGTATAATTACCTTTCCATGGAATACCTTCGCCACGGTCTAACTCCAAAATCCACTCACTAACATCGTCTAAGAAATATCGGTCGTGCGTTACCGCAATAACCGTTCCCTCATACTGCTGTAAATGCTGCTCCAACCAATCGATACTTTCTGCATCAAGATGGTTGGTTGGCTCGTCTAATAACAATACATCAGGCTTTTGTAAGAGTAAACGGCACAGTGCCACACGTCGTCGTTCACCCCCTGAAAGATTTGTTACTGGCAGATGACCAGCAGGACATCGTAAGGCAGCCATCGCACGTTCTAACTTAGAGTCCATGTTCCATGCATCGGTAGCATCGATGATGTCTTGCACTTCTGCTTGTCGTTGCATCAGTTTGTCCATTTTGTCAGGATCGCCATAATATTCTTCCAGTCCGAACTTGACATTTATTTCGTCATATTCTTTCAATGCGTCATAGACTTTATGCACCCCTTCTTGCACGTTTTCTTTCACGGTTTTAGTTTCGTCCAATGGCGGGTCTTGTGGCAAATATCCTACAGTATAGCCAGGACTCCACACTACATCGCCTTGGGTTGGCTGCTCTATACCGGCAATAATCTTCATCAAAGTTGATTTACCAGCACCGTTCAATCCTATAATACCAATTTTTGCACCATAAAAGAAAGACAAATAAATGTCTTTGAGTATTTGTTTTTGGTTTTGGGGGATAATCTTTGATACTCCCACCATGGAGAAGATTATTTTCTTGTCGTCTACAGTTGCCATATAAGTTTTTGAGTTTATGAGTTAATGAGTTATTAAGTTGAGTTGTTGAGTTGAGTTGTTAAGTTATTAAGTTACTAAGTTGATGAGTTATAGGTTTTAGTTTCAAACTTCAAGACCGCAATTTCATCAAAAAAGCCGTCATTCTTTTTAGGCTGGTTCTATAAATTAGCTTTGTTAGATTTTAAGCTTATTTTTGAGGTCAAAATGCAAGAGAGTGAAGGAGTGTAGCGAGCTACACGACTGAACGAACTTACATTTTGAACCAAAAAGAAGCCAAAAGATAACAAAACGTATTTCATATTTTTTTTTATGACTATATGCGGTGGTAATTTATAGAACCAGACTTTAATTATATTTCTCGTAATCGAGCGATATATTTTCCTAAAATATCAAACTCTAAATTGACGATAGACCCAACTTTGATATCACAAAAGTTGGTATGCTCCTTCGTATAAGGAATAATTGCTACGGTAAAACGATTGTTTGTTGGTTCGCAAACCGTCAACGAAACACCATTTACTGTTACGCTTCCTTTATCAACTGTAATATATCCTCGTTTCGCCATTTCTCTGCTATAAGGATACTCAAAAGTGAAATAAGTAGAACCGTCAGCATCTTGCATCTTCACACAAGTGGCTGTTTGGTCTACGTGTCCTTGAACAATATGCCCGTCCAGCCTGCCATTCATTAGCATTGAGCGTTCTACATTCACCTTGTCTCCAATGGTTATCAATCTCAGATTAGACCGTTCCAACGTCTCCTTCATCGCTGTTACCGTGTATGTATCATCGTGAAGACGCACAACGGTTAAGCAAACACCATTGTGACTAATACTTTGGTCAATCTTCAATTCGTCAACAAACGAACATTTCAATGTAAAATCAATGTTTTCTTGATCATGGCTAATCGCAACTACGGTTGCCATTTCTTCTACAATTCCAGAGAACATAAACAAAGTTTTTAATAGGGTTCTATAAATTATCCTTGTCAAGTTTTGAACTTATGTCACACGAAGTAGGCTGTACCTCAACACAGAAAGCAAACTTTCTCCGCATTCGGCTTGCACTACCTTGTGTGGTCAATCTTAAAGTGAGTAAGGTTGTGTAGCTACTACACTCCCAATGGCACTAACGCATTGAACCATAAAGGTACGAAACGTTGGCAAGACGTAACCCATAATATATTTAGTTGTGGTGGTAATTTATAAAACCCACCTTATATTTATAAAGGCAGGAAACACACCTGCCTTTATGTATGAAAAAGGGGTTGCTCGATGATGTGATGAAACTCCGAACTATATAAGATTTGAGAGCTCTCCGTCTTTGTAATCCACCGGCTTTACAGCTTAGTCCTAAAAGGATTTATGTGGCCCGCCATTAACAAAAGAAGTCTTCTCGGTTTCATGTTTTTATTGATGAGTATCCCGATCAAATCGACACAACCCCATGTTGTACTCTTTCTAAATGCAAAGATACAAATTTAGAATGAAACCTACAAGCCTTGTCACCTTTTTACATCCTTATAATAATGTTTTTTAATTATTGCTGTCCGTTAAAACTTCATTTACCCCAACCGTTCCAAATAGTTATGGGTTTTAGTTTGTTTTGTAACCTTACTACGATTGTACGCTTTATATGAAGTTTCTTTTCGTTAGATTAAATGTCTGTCTTTGTATTCCTTTGATTCCACTTCGCAATGAACACCTTTAGTTTTTGGTTATATAACTCCCGCTATTAGTGCTTACTCGGGATTTTCACCAATTAGACAATGTTCATGCTGAAGATACACAAAAAGTCCGCAATACCTGTCATTGGTATCACGGACTTTTGATGATTGTTATACTCATCTGTCAGCTCTGAATGGGTTGCGGTTTAGCGCACTTGGAGCGTGTAATCCTCAACTTCACCATTGTTGAATCCTCCACAAGGATCTTGATAGCCGTCAGGACTGGCAACAATTCGGATGCGATAGTTACCTTTTTGAATCGTTGTGGGTACATAGATATAGCCAGAGAACCCGTAATAAGAGTAGCGCTCAACTTTCTTTTCGTTTGGTGAGAAAACTCCATCGTTGTTGAAATCGACATAGACACGCCAATACATCTTGCTTCTGGAAGAAGATTTGAAGCCTGGAGTGAGCACATACTTAAAGGACTGACCAAGACTTGCGTAAGCAATATACGAAGTAAAATCTGAGTATGAACTTCCGCCTGACACCTTCGTCATAGTGCTAAGACTGATTTGGCTGATATAAGCTGATGAGAAGTTGGCAGCTCCAACAGTACAGTATGTGTTTGGATTAGGTGTCGGGTCTGGTTCAGGATCGGGATCAGGGGTTGGGTCTGGTGTAGGATTAGGGTCTGGATCAGGGTCTGGATTTGGCTTAGGATCAGGTTCGGGTGGAGCTGGTTTCGTGATGACAGCCGTATAATCTTCAACCTCACCATAAGTAAAGTGCTCGTCAGGTTTAGGATAACTGCCCCATTTTGCACTGACACGCACACGCGTTTCGCCATTCACGGCGTTGGAGGGAACCTTGAACATACGGTAGAAATAGTTGTCCGAATTCATGTATTGAGCCAACACGCGCTCGTTGTCCTCAAATTTTTTGTTGCCGTTAAAGTCCACCCAAACACACCAGTACATGGGATAAACACCGTTAGGGAATCGTGGCATGAGCGTAATGTAGTTGCTGCTGCCAGCCTCAAGCTTCACCTTCTTGTTCTGGAAGAACGTGTAGGACGAGGCTCCACTATAGTTTTGCATGTCGCCTATGCTTACATAATAAATATAAGTGGAGTTAAAATAATCCGAATAAGAGGATGCGTAGCTATCTGTTGGGGTTGGATCAGGAGTTGGATCAGGGGTTGGGTCAGGGTCATTGCCGTCGTTATAGCCTGGTGGAGCAAAGTTCACCACGATGGTTTGCCAGTAATTGAAACCTCCAGAGCCACCACCAATGCCCAAACCACTCGGGTCAAGTGCGTTAAGCAAGAAATAGCCATCAGAAGATCCGCCCCATCCCCAATTGATGTGGAAGTATCCATTAGAGCTGTAACCATCACAAACAAAGGAATGGCCACCACCGTTACCACTCCCAGCATACTGCACGGGTCTACGGTTGTCAAGCTCGTTGCGCACGATGCTCTCCCACTGAGTAGTGGAATAGTCTGATCGTTCCAAGCTCGTTACAGCATCAGGATAAGAATAGTAGGTCTTCAACATCTTCGGAACGTACTGCTGATAGGTGCCGCTACCAGAGGGCGAGAAGCCCATGTCCAAGCCCACAGCCACACCGTAGCAAAGGCTTGCTACATCGTTATTGGATTCGCGGAGCACAGAATACGGCATGTTCTTCCAATTCAAATCGTAGTTATAATTGAAAGACAGCGTGCCATAACTGGAGTTGTAAGAGTGATAGCCCTTTCCTCGAGCAGGATACTCGTAGAAACGCATGATTTGGGAGGTTGCCGTAGCGACACAACCCACAGGACAATTATACGGGCAGTAAGCGTTGTAATAAGGAGCTTGGTTCCAATGAATGTTGGCTAACAACGGACTTACTGATGTCTGTGCGTTCATCTCCTGGTTAGTTCCTGCGATGGCTGTCTGCCGCATTTGTTTGATGCGATTGTCAATCTTTACGTTTTCATAGGCAAAGCGAATCTCTTTAGAATAGCCGTCAAGCAGCTCGCGCATATTCACAGGTATTTTGTTAGGGTCGAACTTGCCATTGGTGGAATAGCCCAAAATGGGATAAGTACCCTTGGAGGCAGAAACGACAACAAAGGCATCATCGCCACAATTGATAATGTAATAGGTAGAGCGTTGTGCGTTGGAAGCACGGGTGCGCGGCATTCCGTCTGTATACACCACTTTTAATTCAGGTATACCACTTGCCCTGGTCTTCACTTGAGCCACATCACTGTTTTGATCAAGGAAGTTTCCTGCGATTTCCAAAGCTTCTTTTTCTTCCACGAAATTACTTTCGTTATTGCTTGTCATGATGGATTGAAATTCATCTGTCTGGCATCCAAAAAGAGTCAACAAGCCAACGAAGAAGAATCCATACAATAATTTAAAGAAACGTTTCATCAGCGTATAGGTTTTAATGATGTGTTGAATATGATAATAATAAAGGTAATAGAAATTATAGGAGAGTGCGAATTTTTATCTGATTCGCACTTTCCGTCTATAGTGTATAATAGTCCTTGGCGGAGAAGTAGATTTCCCCGCCAAGAAAAAAGATTATTCTGTAGCGTAGCTTACATCAAAGACGATGGAGCCATGGTAGTCCACTGCAATCTTGCGGCGTGTTTGCATGCCGAACTGATAGTCTTTTGCATCGAAAATCAAGTCTTTCAACGTCTTGGTTATAGTCACCGTACCAAGATCATCACCCTTGGTAGTTCCTGCAGCGACAGTGTTACCCAGCGTAACAGTGATTTCCACCTTCTGATTGAGGAATGCTTCCATGTCCATACCGTTTCTATTCAGCGTAATTGTTGCGGTAGGTGCATCGATTTGGGTGTAAATGTTCGGACCATTCATCTTGTAAGCGTCTGAATAAGGAGCTTTGAACAAGGATATTGTTTGACCATTTGGCAATTTCATCGTTGCATTACCCCAAACGTAAAGATCGGGTTTGCTGGCAGCGGCAGCCTCCAATGCGGAAGGTGTCAGTTTGAAGGAAATACGGTTGCACTCGGGTACAAACACAGAAGAAATAATCGGGAATCGATCAGTAGTAAGCACCTGTGCCACAGAGTTGTCATCTACATAGCGGAGCGTGTAAGAGATTGGTTCTGCTGTAGAAATAGGCATGGGCTCTGCGAGACTCTTGCGGAAGCCTTCCCAACCACCGTCAGCGAGGCGTCCGTGTTGTTCAGCCTTGCCACCGATGCAAAGCAGGTGGAGTGCAGACTCATCGAGAACTTTCTTATATTGTGTCTGCAAGTTCACACTAAGATTGCCCCAGTTGGGAAGCAATAAGCCAATGGCGGCAGTCACCTCGTCATAGGTATAGTTACTGGAAACTAACATGTAGGCGATACGACCATAATACACGTCACTAACATAAACAGGAATGGTGCCATCAAAATTCTTTGCTACCTCAGCTGCATTGGCAAGTATACATCCTGTTGGTGTATCCATTGAAACGCTATAAACTTTTTGGATGAACTTCAACAACACATGTGTCTTGTTGCGTTGCCATGAGTTGCTCAAGTCCCATGTAAGTTTTGCAGAGGTACCAATGGAGCCTGAGAGCTGTACAGAACCAGACCTATCGAGTGTCACCTGATGATACTCGTATTCGGTCATGGCACCTGCATCCTGTGCACCAAAAGAGAGCCAATCTTTGAGTACATCCTGATAAGAGCTCCATGTGGGATCGTTAAGTGGTCTGGAACTCAAAGAGCCTGGATCTTTGGGCACAAGTGTGTTGGAGATGACGATAGGATTGAGTTTCTGTCCTTTCACTGGTTTGTACTCACCACTTGTAACACTTCCACCAACAAACACATGTCCAGGATAGATAGATGTCTGTGCGGGATTGAAGATCATAAACTCATTGTAAGCCGTACCTGACTGATGATAGGTAGTGCGAGTGATTTTCACGCCAGGAACACCATTAACGAAGTCATAAGAAGAAGTTTCGGTGCCTGGAGTTGGAGCGGGAGGAACATTCGGGGTTGGCGCACCGCTACGAGCCATACCCACGCCAAGCGAGTAATTGGCAAATGAGAACGACTCCTTAGGAACTGGGTTGGTGGTCTCATCATCGACCAACGGATCCCCACTCGAACAAGCACAAAGAGCCAAAACGGCTACCATCGGAAGCCAGGTCTTGGGCGCATGCAGCTTAAAATTTTTCATAATAAACTGATTTTAAATAATTTGTTAATAAAAAAATAATAAAGTCTTTAAAAAACAGCAACAGTATTCTTGTTTCTTTTTTGCTATGTAGATTAGTAGTTATTATCATTGCTTTGCTTATCGTCAGCCTTCATGCTTGCAAAGAGTTATCTTTGAGTTGTCCAGCTAACCAAGAGAGTGCAGAATGTTCTGCAAATATTCACACGTTTTCATCTCATCAAGAGAAGATACGTTTCAGATATTCAAGGGAGTAAGGCTCAAACTTCAAGTCCACTTCTACTTCGTTGGAGATTTTCATCAGCAAAAAAGAGAACGCTCCCATATAGCACCACGACACGTTGTCCACCTAAGGACTGTGGGAATTGATAATACATAGTTCATTTCTTCATGATTATTATCTTAACTTCGAAACACTACTATGATTATGATTCCGCAGCAAAGTTAATAAACATCTATAAAACCATAAAAAAAATAATGAGATTTTTTTATGAAAAAAAATATAAAAGACAGTTCTTAGCTTAAGAATAGTTATAAAACAAATGTGTTTATTTGAGAGTTGTACCCTCTGATATCTTTCTTTGGTGTTGGCTCTAAATTGAGCCATATAGTTTACAAAAATGCGCATTTTACCACTCATTTGTTTGTCTTTTATTTACGTATGGACACAATTATTCCATAGAAACGAGACATTCGATTGGAACTTATTGGTTTGCACATATCACGATGGTGGCGATGTCCCTTTTCGCAGATAATTGGATTCATTCCCCATTCAAAAGCACCCCAAAGGAAATCAAAGCTCTCCTTCATCGATGTATGAAACTTTTTTGCTACTTTTGTCGTCAAAGAAACGTATGGCAACCCATCATCATACAAATAACAGTTACGAATAACAACTCATCTAAAAAATCTACCATATGAACAAGATTTTTCAAATCAGCCTTTGTGGCATGGCTTTTCTTCTAAGTACATCTACCGTACAGTCTAAAGAGTGGTCGCTGAAAGACTGCATTCATTATGCGCTAGCCCATAACATTTCGTTGCAAAAGAAAACACTTCAACATTTGAGTGCGCAAGAAGACACGAAACAAAGTCAAGCTGCCCTATTGCCGTCATTAGCGGTAAGCACCTCCCAAAATTTGACATACCGTCCCTGGCCACAAACAGGAATTTCCACAGGGGGCTATATGCAGGCATCGGTAGATAAGGTGTATTATAATGGTTCGTATAGCATTAACAGCAATTGGACGGTATGGAATGGTGGAAAAAACAAACATACGATAAAGCTCAACAAGATTCTTGAGCAACAAACAGCATTGGATTCGGCAGAGATGGCTAACAAACTGATTGAACAAATTGCACAACTATACGTTCAAATTCTTTATTCCAAAGAAGCGGTAGCTGTTAATCAATCCATTTTAGAAACCAGCAAACAGAACGAAACACGAGGCGAAGAGTTCTTAAAAGTTCAAAAGATGAGTCGTGCGGATATGGCACAGTTGACCGCCCAACGAGCTGCAGATGAATATAATGTAATAGAAGCCGAAAACAACTTGCGCAACTATAAGCGACAGTTGAAGGAACTTCTACAAATTATTGACACAGAAGAGTTTGATGTGTTGCCTCCTCATCAAATAGAGACCGTTGAAAATCAGGCGATACCCAGTGTGTCTGAGATTTATACGACTGCCCTCAACAACCGCCCCGAAATAAGAAATGCAGCATTGGGTATCGAAAGTAGTAATCTTAGTGTACGTATTGCCAAAGCTGGGAAATTACCCACATTGGGAGTAAGTGCTGGCGTAGGAACAAGTACTACCTCCATGAGCAACTATGAATGGGGCAAACAAATAAAGAATAACTTTGACATTGGAGCTGGTATTTCCATTAACATCCCCTTGTTTGACAATCGACAAACCAAAACAGCTGTCAACAAAGCTCTTTTACAAAAGCAGAGTTATATGTTGGATCTCAAAGACAAACAAACCAAGCTCTACTCTACCATCGAGGATTATTGGTTACAAGCCACCAACAACCAACACAGATTGCGAGCTGCCATGATAAGCACCAAGAGTGCCGAAGAAAGCTACCAGCTGCTCAAAGCGAAGTTTGACGAGAACCTTATCAATATTGTAGAACTGATGAAAGGGAAAGATCAGCTGATGAATGCTCAACAAAACGAGCTTCAAGCCAAATATCTTACCTTGCTCAATATTCACCTATTAAAGTTCTACCAACAAGGAGTCATGGAATAAAATAAAGCAAAAGTGGCTTCTATCTATTATTGCTCACAGATAGAAGCCACCACTTTCCAAAGTTTTTATTACTTGCTATCTAACGGCAACATCAACTCTTGCGGAGACGAAACGAAGGTTGTCGCACCATGCTCCAGCAGAAACTCCTTGTCACGAAATCCCCATAACACACTTATACACGGCATACCGCTGTTACGAGCCGTTGCAATGTCTACGTCACTATCACCAATATAGACGGCATCTGTTTTATCTACCCCTAATTGTCGCAACGCTTCCATTACTGTATCAGGCGCAGGTTTGCGGTGAATATCCTCCCGTTCACCAATGGCTACGCTCACATAATCGCTAAAAAAATGTTGGCAAAGCTCGCGAGTAGCGTCATAGAACTTATTACTGACAATTGCCAACTTTTTCCCATGTTCATGCAAATTTTTCAATAAGTCCATCACACCCGGATAAGGGCGCGTGTTATCTAAGTTGTGAACCATATAATGCTGGCGGAAATCCTGATAAGTTTCCTCAAATTCAGGATGTTCAAGACCGCCCGGAATGGCACGCTCCATGAGTTTTTTTACACCATTTCCCACAAAATGCCTTACCTCTTCTATTGTTCGTTCGGGCATTTGGTGTTTCTTCAATGCATAATTACAACTAACAGCTAAATCTTGGAGACTGTCTAAAAGTGTGCCATCCAAATCAAAAATATACGTACTATACTCCATATTGTTACGTGCATCAATCGCACATCATTAAAAAATTAATTCTTAACTCAAACGATTAAGAAAATCGTTTCTCTCATCAACATCCTTATCATTTAACAGGAGTGATGCAAGCAAAACAACCTGACACATCAGCATTGCTTTGATGACTGCAAAGGTACAAATTGTATTATGGATTTCCAAATCATCTTACGTCTTTCGTGGCATAGTTCAACACTCGCTCAACATCGCTTCTGAAGTTCAGTATTTAACTGTCAATAAATTTAACAAAACACCTCTCATAACTTTCATATTTTCAACGAAAAGAAAGTTGGTTGAAAATATTCGAGTATTTGCAACTTTTCATAACTATTTGAATAATACAGACTTATAAAAATTCACTACAAACAAGCCCATTGTTTAACCTGAATTTTCCACTAAAAGCAATGATTTATGTGGCTTGAAAGCACCATCTAAGCCCGTTATTCCATTACAATAGGGCGACTATTATCACCATCTAACGGGGTTAACTCAATGGGATAACACCAAAATCTACTTATTTCCACGATGAAAACTGCCAAAACTGTATGCAAGAGAGCCATATTTTGTGCTAGAATGCAAAATTAAAAAGGCTCATTTTTGGTAATTATAATTTACAAACTACTGTATCACATAAAGGGGGAAATCTATTTGTCAATTCACAATTTCTTGCCATGAAAGAACATGCTGATGATGAGAAATTATAAAATTAATAAGGTTTTATTTTGCCCAATGTATAACTTCTACTACCTTTGCAGTCGTTAAAAACATTTGATAATGGATCAACAACATAAAAATAGATATTTAGTAGCGGCTGCCACGTGCTTATTTTTAGTCTTTGGTTTGATGTACTATTACTTTTTTTCCGCATTCTCAAACTCAGAAACCACTCAGTATATCTACATTGATACCGATGACAATGTAGACTCTGTTGTCGCTAAATTAACGCCCATAGCCAGACAACACAGTCTTCATGGCTTTACCACATTGATGCGCCATAGTCAGTATGCCGACCATATACGAACGGGAAGATATGCCATCAAGCCCTCACAGGGTGCATTCACCGTTCTAAGGCACATAAAGAATGGCATCCAAGACCCCATCAACCTCACGATACCCTCTGTTAGAACCATGGATCGGCTGTCAGAAGAATTAAGCAAACGCTTAATGCTTGACAGTACCGACATCGCCAAGGCTTTGACCAGTCAGGAAGTCTGCAAGAAATATGGCTACGATACAACGACCATTGCTTGTATGTTTATTCCCGATACCTATGAAATTTATTGGAATATATCCATAGACCAACTGTTGGACAGGGTAAAAAAAGAAAGCAATCGTTTTTGGAATAGCAAGCGCACGGCACAAGCACAAGCGCTGAAACTATCCAAAAATGAAGTCATCACATTGGCAAGTATCATTGACGAAGAGACCGCTAACAATGCAGAAAAGCCAATGATTGCAGGAATGTATTACAATCGTCTGATGCTTAGAGATAGCAAATATCCAAATGGAATGCCACTTCAAGCAGACCCCACCATAAAATTTGCATGGAAAGATTTTGATTTGCGACGCATTTATCAAAAACTTCTAAACATCAAGAGTCCGTATAACACATACAAGAATACTGGTTTGCCACCAGGTCCTATCCGTATAGCCTCCATTGCTGGCATCGATGCTGTATTAAATATGGTGCACCACGACTATCTGTACATGTGTGCCAAAGAGGACTTTAGCGGTACGCATAACTTTGCGAAAACTTACCAAGAACACTTAGGAAACGCAAATAAATACACCGCAGCACTCAACAAAAGAGGTATTCAATAAGATATTTTGCAAAGATGATTTATGAAAAGGCAATTACCTATCATTGAATGATCAAAAACTTTGAATTAAAAAATGCCCGTTTCTTCACAGAGATGGGCATTTATTTTCAATAGGTATTAGTTTTCTTTAAGGTAAAAGATTGTATTCAGGATAACACTGCAAATATAGAGAATTAAAATGAATCAAACAAATATATTTCCATATTAAATAACATATTTCTATCATTTGCACAAAAAACTATGGCTGGTAGAATGAATAATCTTTAGTTTTTATTATCTTTGCACATATTATAAATATGATGTAAAGGTTAGCCAAGGCTTCTATTAGCCGTGGCTTATCCCAAAAATAGTTGGATATGACAGTACAAGAGGACAATCACACAGAAGAGAAAAAAAGCCTGAGTTTTGTAGAGCAACTCGTTGAGGAAGACCTTGCGAAAGGCAAGAATGGTGGAAGGATTCAGACACGTTTCCCTCCAGAGCCCAATGGATATCTACACATAGGACATGCCAAGGCTATCTGTATGGATTTTGGCATCGCAGAAAAATACAACGGTATATGTAATTTACGCTTTGACGATACGAACCCAAGCAAAGAAAACAACGAATATGTCGAAAATATTCTCAACGACATTTCATGGTTAGGGTTTAAGTGGGAAAATATTTATTACGCTTCAGACTATTTTGAAAAGCTGTGGGATTTCGCGGTTTGGATGATTCGAGAAGGACATGCCTACATTGACGAGCAAACCGCAGAACAGATTGCGGAACAAAAAGGTACACCTACAACTCCGGGTGTGGCTTCTCCTTATAGAAATCGTCCCATCGAAGAGTCGCTGAAACTCTTTGAACAGATGAACACACCAGAAGCCGTTGAAGGTAGTATGGTGCTCCGTGCAAAATTGGATATGGCAAATTCCAACATGCACTTCCGCGATCCTATCATCTATCGCATTATCCACATTCCTCACCACCGTACAGGAACTAAATGGCATGCCTACCCTATGTACGACTTTGCCCATGGACAAAGCGATTACTTTGAGGGTGTAACTCATTCTATCTGTACACTCGAGTTCGTTCCACACAGACCGCTCTATGATCATCTTATTGATTTTTTGAAGGAGATGGACGGAACAAGTGACGTCATGAACGACAATCGCCCACGACAAATAGAGTTCAACCGACTGAACTTAACCTACACAGTGATGAGTAAACGCAAACTTCATGCACTCGTAGAAGAGCATGCTGTTTCGGGATGGGACGACCCTCGCATGCCGACACTGTGCGGAATGAGACGTCGCGGGTATTCACCTGAAAGTATTAGAAACTTTATCAAGTCTATCGGTTATACCAAGTTTGATGCGCTGAATGACGTGGCATTGCTCGAAGCTGCCGTGCGCGACGATTTGAACAAGAAGGCTTGTAGGGTGAGTGCCGTGTTGAATCCCGTAAAACTGGTGATAACCAACTATCCCGATGGCGAGTCTAAAGAAATGGAAGCTATCAATAATCCAGAGAATGAAGCAGACGGCACGCACACCATCACATTTAGCAAAAATCTGTGGATTGAGCGAGATGACTTTATGGAAGATGCACCCAGAAAGTTTTTCAGAATGACACCTGGCAAAGAAGTGAGACTGAAGAATGCGTATATTGTTAAGTGTACAGGATGTACCAAAAACGAAAATGGTGACATTATAGAAATCCAAGCCGAGTACGATCCACAAAGCAAAAGTGGAATGGAAGGAGCAAATCGCAAGGTAAAAGGTACACTACACTGGGTATCCGCAGACCATTGCCAACAGGCAGAGGTGAGAGAGTACGACCGATTGTTCTACGTAGAGAACCCTGGAGCAGATGAAAGAGACTTCCATGAGTTGCTAAATCCAGACAGTCTACATGTTTTCAAAAACTGTTATGTCGAAGAATATGCAGCTAACAAAAAGCCTGGAGAATACTTACAGTTCCAACGAATTGGTTATTTTATGGCAGACCCAGATAGCAGTGCATCACATTTAGTATTCAATAAAACAGTAGGATTAAAAGATGCTTGGGCAAAAGTAAAGAAGTAAGCATATCTATTTATTCTATCCAAAGAACCGCTTAAATGACAAGTAACGAAAATTCGTATTTTGAATCGAAAGAGTTTAAATATATTTTGCAGCAATTTGAAAATTCACAAACGTCAGGCAATCCTATGTTTATGGATTCGGACGACTTTTCAGATATAGCAGAGTATTATTTTAATCAAGGAGATTTCGAAAATGCAAAAAAGGCTATTGATGACGGTTTGGATATCTTTCCTCATTCAACGAATCTGTGGATTATCAAAGCGAAATTAACTGCTTTAGTAGAGAAGGATGTTACAAAAGCTTACACCTATCTTGAGAGAGTTGAAGATAAGAGCGACTTTGAATACATCTACTTTTTAGGTGAGTTGAAATTGCGTGAAGAAAAAACGGAAGAAGCAGAGAAGTTGTTTCGGAAACACTTGAATGACTTAGACGAGGAAGAGCGAGAAGATTTCATCTTCGACATCGCCTCACTATACGCAGTAAACGAGCAATTCACGAAAGCCGAAGACTGGTTCGAGCTATTGAAATCAAAAACAGATGAAGACTGCCAAGAATTGAAAGGGCGTATACTTTTAGGTTTGGGCGATTATGAGGGGAGCGAACGAATCTTTCAAAAACTCATAGACAAGAATCCATACTCTGCTGATTATTGGACAGATTTGGCTTCTTTGCAAGTTCTCTATGACCGCTTTAGTGCTGCGATTACAAGCTGTGAATATGCTCTTGCTATCAATCCCAAGAACTCACTCGCAACGATTATCAAAGCCAATTCACTTTTCGACTTAGGAAACTTTGAGGAAGCCTTGAAATATTATCTTGCATACCAACAGTTAGAACCAAATAACCTGACGTTTGAAAGACAGATAGGAGATTCGTATCTTCAACTTGACCAGCCCACAAAAGCAATTGTTCACTGGAAAAAGTCAGAACAACAGTATCAAGACGATCCGGAAAGCTTGGCAGAGATTTATGAAAATATAGCCTTGACGCTGTCTCATTTAGGGAAAATGGATGAGGCTTTGTCCTACGTTGATAAGATGCAGAATTTGAAATGCATGAACATGGAAGACATAAGACTAACGAAAGGACACATCCTAATTGAAAATGATCAGATAGAAGCAGCGCAAGAAATTTTTCAAGAAGCCATGCTCCAGCCCGATGCTTCTGCGTATACTGTCTTGAAAATAGCCATCTATTCATATGACTGCGGTTATGTACAAATGGCTTATGAAGTTCTTAAGAACTTTCTTGAGGGTGTAGATGAGACTTGGGAATATGGATATTCTTTTTTTGCTGTATGTTGTAAAACTCTCAATAAAACGGATGAATTTTTACAAGCAGTGAAAAAAGCATGCGAAAAAAATCCAGAAGAAGCCCAAAAAGTATTGCAAACCTTTTTCCCGGAAGGTATGGCACCTGAAGAATATTATGACTTTCTCCTTCAGAACCAATAAGTAAGAAAAGTGTTTATTATCACAACAAACTATTTAGAATTATTTACATGAACTGGTTTTCTTCACTCATGGGAAACTTGAATTATGGTACCGTCTTTCTACTGATGTACATTGAAGGTACTGTAATACCCGTCCCATCGGAGTTAATTGTGTCGCCAGCAGCTTATCACGCTGCCGCAGGACACCTTGATATCACACTTGTCATCATTGTCGCTACTTTGGGAGCTGTTCTTGGTTCCGCTACAAACTATATAGCTGCTTATTATTTAGGCAGACCGATTGTGTATAAGTTTGCAAATAGCAAATGGGGACACATGTGCTTATTAAACCAAGAGAAGGTAGAAAAGAGCGAAAAATACTTTTATGACCATGGCGTTATCGCAACATTAACTGGACGTTTGTTACCGGGCATTCGACAAATCATCTCTGTACCTGCTGGTCTTGCAAAAATGAAGTTTTGGAAGTTTATCCTTTACACCACCATTGGTGCAGGAATCTGGAATTGTGTGTTAGCAGCATTGGGATGGTATTTACATTTTATAGTACCAGAGGAACAACTCAACGAAAAGATTATTGAGTATAACGACCACATCAAGGTTGTGATTCTTGGCATAGCTGCCATTGTTGCACTCTACTTCCTTATAAAATATCTTTATCGAAAAAACAAGCAAAAAAAGACCATTTAAGAACTTTTTTTCAGCTTAACAGCATGATACACATAAGTCTGATAAAAGGTATTATCGTTCACTAAGCGTCAAATCGGCACTATTTTCATAACCGCAATGCCCATTAACAGGCATTGCGGACTTCGTTTTGGAAAAGTAAGTCGCCTATCAAACTATCCTTCATCAACTTTTCACTAAAATGAGAGAGTGGAAGACACTATCTTTGAAAAGCTCCTAAACTTTCGAAAAAAGCTGATGTGTCACAAAAACAAAATTTGATTTGGCTTTTTTTCAAACAAATATTATCTTTGCAAGAGATAGGAGTAAAAATGGAAAAATATTATTTTCCATTAGTAGCTTGTTCTATCTGATGCAAATGAAAAATCAATATTTCAAGATATTCATACTACTCATCATCTGCCAGTATGGCTTGTTAGGATCGTTATCAGCTAAAAGTAAGAAAGATTCTATCTTAACTCGCATATTTACATATCCCCAAAAAATAAAGACGCTACAAGCACCTGACACTGTGAGTTATGCATATATGAAGTCCTCTTTTCACATTAACAAGCGAAATCTGCTGTTAATGGCTGTTCCAACCATGTATGCAATGGCACATGCTGGCAGCAGACGGTATCTTGAAGAAAGCTATAATAAAGTCACTTTCTTACCAAATGGCAAGTACCAAATAGATAAAATTCTTTCATTATCTTCTGCTGGCACTCACCGTCTATCTTTTCCTGCCATGCTTCATTACTTGACACCTAATATATATGATGTCACTCTGATTAACGAGAATGTGCTTTCTCCTTTTCACAGGCAAAATAAAATTTATTATAAATATACTATTGAAGAATCGGCAGACAGCTTACTAAAGCTCCATTTCAAACCACGGTTAAAGAACACACTGTTAGTAACTGGCGAGGCGAAAGTCGATGCTCGTTCGGGGAAAATTAGCAGTATACAACTAACAGGCGAGTATGATATGATCTTTTACAGACTATCCATTCAGATGGGTAACCATGGAGTACAATCTCTGACGCCTCAAAATTGCAGCCTTACTTCACGCTTTTTATTCTTTGGTAACGATGTCCGAACACATTATACCATTGCTTATCACTTGCCTAAGATTCTACCAAACATCTCTGAAGCGAATCAAAATTTTCAACTGATGGAGCAGATTCGCCCAGAACCGCTAACTTCTTACGAGAAAATGGTGTATAGCGAATTACTCAAAGATAAACGAAACGAAGAAAAAGACACTACCGCATTGGATTCTGTTACAACTCCTCCTAAAGTAAATTTTGTGAAATCTGTTCTTTGGGATATGATTGGCGAAAATATATTCAATGATATCCACCAAGATTTTGGTCCAAACAAAGCAGGCTCTCTGCGGATAGATCCTATCTTAAATCCATTATACATGGAATATAGTCCGAGTCAGGGATTTTATTATAACTTCAACATTCGTGGCGGATACCATTTTTCTGAAAATAGCAACATTTGGCTTCAACTAAAAGGAGGTTATTCCTTTCGACTTCATCAATTTTCTTTTTGGATACCTCTCATCTATTACTTTGACATACGGCACAACGGATTTATCAGTTCAGGAATATCAGGAGGTCGAAGAATCCAAAATGGAAATTTAGTAAATGAATTGAGAATAGCAACAAACAATAATCGTGTTTGGGATAACTTGAATTTATATGAGTTTAACGATTCCTTTTGGGATTGTTATGCAAACTACGACTTTACGGCTAAGATAGGTTTCCAAGCGGGCTTTGTTTTTCACCGCCGAACAGCATTAAACAAAGTAGGATTTGAACTTATTAACAAACCTTCTGTATATACATCCTTAGCTCCCAAGTTTCAAGTACATTATAGACCTTGGGGATATCAAGGTCCTACACTGATGGCTTGTTACGAAAAAAGCATCAAGAAACTGGCAGGAACCAATACACCTTATACTCGTTGGGAGTTTGATGGACAATATATCTTGCCCCTTCACAACGTACAATCACTATCCATGCGTATTGGAACAGGATTTTACACCGATAGATCTCATAATGATTACTTCGTGGATTTTGAAAATTTCAGACAAACTTTCCTACCGAATGGTTGGAACGACGAATGGTCTGGTGAATTTGAACTCTTGGAAAGTAGTCTATATAACCAATCTAATTATTACGTTCGTGCAAATTTCACCTATGAATCTCCTTTCTTGATATTGGCTTGGACACCTCTCATAGGGCATTTTATTGAACGTGAAAGGCTGTATCTGAGTGCACTTCGTGCTAAAAATGCGAATCCATATTTAGAATTGGGCTATGCAATCAAGACACGCTTTCTCTCTATTGGCGCATTTATGTCGAACATGAATGGCAGGACTAAGGATTTTGGGTTTAAGTTTGGTTTTGAATTATTTAGACGGTGGTAACCCTTCATCACAGAAATAAAGAATATGAATACACAGCATCCGAGTTCTCTTACTATCTCCAAGGCAAGTGCGGGGAGTGGTAAAACTTTTAAATTAGCCACAGAATATATCAAAATAGTCATTGATAATCCGTACGCTTATCGCAACATCTTGGCGGTGACATTTACCAACAAAGCGACAGAAGAAATGAAAATGCGTATTCTCAGTCAACTTTACGGTATTGCTCATGGACTGTCTGATTCGGAAAGTTATTTCCAAGAAGTGAAAAAAGCCTTAGATTTATCAGACAAACAGATAAGGGAAAGGGCTGAAAAGGCATTAGACTTATTGCTCCATAATTACAGCTATTTTCGGGTGGAGACGATAGACTCCTTTTTTCAGAGTGTACTACGAAATCTTGCACGTGAGTTAGACTTAACGGCAAACTTAAGGATTGAACTCAATGACAAAGAGATACAAGAAAAAGCGGTAGACCAGCTGATAGAAGAACTTCATCCCAAACAACAACTGTTAGGGTGGATATTAGACTTTATTGAACAAAAAATAGCGGATGACAAATCATGGAATGTGATTGGTCTCATCAAGGATTTTGGTAATAATATTTTTCAAGATACCTATAAAGACCATCAAAGCGAACTAACTACCAAGCTCAACCAAGAAGGATTCTTCCCTCAATATGTCCAACAGTTATATGCCATTAAAGAAAAGACTATCAAGGAATTAAAAGACATTCCGCAAGAGTTTACGTCCCTTCTTACGAAATACGACGCTTGTATTGACGACTTGTCGAGAAAATCAGGAGGACCCGCGAGCTACTTCCTGAAAATGAGCAAAGGTACTTTTGACTCCAAGATGCTCATCAATTCGTATGTTCAAAAGGCTTTAGATAGCCCAGACGGTTGGTTGACTAAAACAAATTTGAAAGACCCACGGTTATTTCAATTAGCAACAGAGCTAACACAACTTTTAGAAAATGCCGAGAAAAAGCGAAAGGCATTGATTAAGCCTTATCGCACAGCTGACCTTATTTTGAAGAATCTCAACCAGCTACGCCTATTAAGTAGTATTGAAAATAAGGTCAGAGAACTGAACGATGAAGGCAATAACTTCTTGTTGAGCGACACACAAACATTGCTACATGAGTTGATAGACCAAAACGACAGCCCTTTTATTTTTGAGAAGATTGGAACGCAGCTATCACATATTATGATTGATGAGTTCCAAGACACTAGCACCGTACAATGGAAAAACTTCAAGATACTGCTTCAAGAGACAATGAGTCATCAAGACACCAACAGCTTGATTGTTGGCGATGTGAAGCAAAGCATCTACAGATGGCGTTCTGGAGATTGGAGATTGCTAAACAATATTGAGCAAGAGTTTGCCCCGTCACACCAATTAAAAATCGAACCTCTCGATACCAACTATCGGTCAGAACATCATATTGTGAACTTTAACAACCACTTCTTTGAAATTGCAGCACAACAGGAATACGAAGAGTTGGTTGCCTCTCATACGCAAGGAGCTGAACAAATGCAGAAGGCTTACGCAGATGTCGTTCAAAAGATTCATAAATCTAAAGATAAACATGGCTGTGTACGTATCAAACTTTTCCCTAAGGAGCAATACAATGAAACTACAATTGATGAGATTATCCAAAACATTCAGTTGTTGTTAGACAACGGAGCCAAAGAAAACAGCATTGCCATTTTAGTGAGAAACAAAGCGAACATCCATGATATAGCCGACGTATTGATGCAAGCAATGCCTCATATCAAACTCGTTTCTGACGAGGCTTTCCGCTTAGATTCTTCAAGTGCGGTGAACATATTGGTGGATGCTCTCCACTGTTTGACGCATCCAGAAGACCAACTAACAGTGGCAAATTTGGCAAAAACATATCAAACCCAAGTTCTCAACCACGATTTGGGCGATGATGATTTGTTGATTCAAGGAAAAGACATTTGGGATTTCCTGCCCAAGCAATATGTCTTAAAAGCAAAAGCACTATTGTCTCTTCCTGCAATGGATTTGGTGGAGCGACTATACGCCCTATTTGATTTATCCGCTCTCAAGCATCAAAGTGCCTATGTATGTGCATTTTATGATGTACTCAGTCAGTATATTTCAGACAATATTGCCGAGATAGACAGCTTTATCAATCAATGGAATGAAACGTTGCACGAAAAGACCATCCAATCTGATGGCATTGACGGCATCAGGATGTTGACAATTCATAAGAGTAAAGGATTAGAGTTTGATCATGTCATTATTCCTTTCTGCGACTGGAAACTGGAAAAAGAAAAAACACTATGGTGCAAAACCGATGTTGCCCCATTCAATGAACTGCCCGTGATACCTA
Source organism: Prevotella sp. TCVGH (assembly GCF_023522295.1). Classification (NCBI taxonomy): domain Bacteria; kingdom Pseudomonadati; phylum Bacteroidota; class Bacteroidia; order Bacteroidales; family Prevotellaceae; genus Prevotella; species Prevotella sp. TCVGH. Next base: position 29,910 of record NZ_QFFX01000011.1, read on the forward strand.
TTACATTCAATGAGGGTAAAATGCAAGAGTCCTATTTTGAAGATAGTTATCAGTACGAACACCTGCAAAATGTCGTTGACAACATGAATCTTTTATATGTTGCCTTTACCCGTGCTTGTAAGAGTTTATTTATTTTTGGGCAGCGAAAAGTACAAGCAAGACGTTCTAAAATCATTGAAGACTCGCTGGAGAAACTACATGCGTCTTTATCCGACAGTAGACTGGAAGGAGATATGAACAAGCGAGACGAGGTGCTTTGCTTTAGCTACGGAGAGTTATGGGTACCTTCTGAAGAAGAAACAAGATTTTCTGAAAATGTTTTCTTCTCGCCCATTCAAACGCAATCCGTAGAGATGAAGAGTTATGGAAACAGTGTAAAGTTTAGACAAAGCAATCAGAGCAGAACATTCACTCTCCCTGAAACAAACGAAGATGCCACGCAGCAAAGCTACATTCAACTTGGTAATGTGTTACACATGCTTTTTTCCAAAATAAAAACCACATCCGACATCCCCACCATTTTAAGAGAACTGGAGTTTGAAGGGGTGCTTTACGACAACATCATTACCCATGAAAAGCTGCAACAGCTATTGGAAAAACGTCTCAACAATCCAAAAGTGGCAGAGTGGTTTTCACCTCAATGGGAACTATATAACGAGTGTAGCATCATCCACACCAATCCTGTCACAGGCGAAGTCATGACCCACAGACCCGATAGAGTAATGATGCAAGGAGATAAAGTTGTGGTGGTAGATTTTAAGTTTGGTAAACCTCGTCCCGAATATCACGACCAAATCAGAGAATACATCCATCTACTTCAGCAAATGGGACACACCCAAGTGACAGGATATTTATGGTTTGTTTATAGTAACTTGATTGAAGAAATAAAATGAAATATAGTTTTTTAGAATATGTTGCCAAAGATTTATTAGAAAAATTTGGTAACAATTTATCACACATCGCCGTTGTCTTTCCCAACAAACGTGCCTCACTGTTTTTGAACAAGCACCTTGCACAGCTGTCCGATCGCCCTCTATGGAGTCCGTCTTACCTCACCATCAGCGATTTGTTCAGACAGCACTCTACGCTTACCGTTGGAGATCCAATCAAGTTGATTTGCGATCTCCACAAATCATTTATTACATGCACAGGCAGAGAGGACACGCTGGATGTGTTCTATGCGTGGGGTGAACTGTTATTGGCAGATTATGATGACATTGACAAGAATTTAGCAGATGCCGATAAAGTCTTTGCAAATCTACAAAACATTCACGAGTTGGATGATATCTCGTATCTATCCGAACATCAAAAGCAAATATTGCAAAAGTTTTTTAGCAATTTTGATGAAAACCATCACACTGAACTCAAACGCCGATTCATCGAACTGTGGAGTCATTTAAGCGACATCTATCACCATTTCAATGAAAAGCTATCGCTGCAAGGGCTTGCCTACGAGGGAGCATTATACAGAAATGTAGTATCAGACAAGAACCTCTCATTTGAATTCGACCAATATATTTTCGTTGGTTTCAATGTGCTGCAACAAGTTGAGCAAGAGCTATTTCGTCAGTTAAAGAGCATGGGTAAAGCCAAATTTTATTGGGATTTCGACGATTACTATATGAGCGATGAGAAACAAGAGGCGAGCCACTTCATCCGCCAGTATCTTGACGTGTTCCCCAACGAGTTAGATTGCCACAATGCCGATATCTACCAACAATTCAAACAGCCCAAACAAATTACTTACCTCTCTGCGCCTACCGAAACAATACAGGCAAGATATATCAGCGAATGGCTACAACACAATGGCAGAATGGAGGCTGGCATTAAAACCGCTATCGTGATGTGCGATGAGTCTATCCTGCAAACAGTCATCCATTGCATCCCTCCTGAAGTAAGCAAGGTTAATATTACCATTGGCTATCCTTTAGCCCAATCACCTGTAGCGTCATTGATACACCAACTGCTCAAATTGCAGTTGTCAAGCTATGCGCATAATGGCAAATATCGATTAGCAGAGGTGAAACGCATGCTTAGCCATCCCTACATCAAATATCTTTCAGAAAATGCACCTGAATTGATAGTAAACTTGGAAGAAAATAAGCATTATTTCCCCACTCGGGAAGAATTGTCCGTAGATGCAGGATTATCTTTGGTGTTCAAAGAGTTGGTAGATGATTCTACAAACCTCTATCTTACTGAATGGATATTAGAAATACTTCAACTCATTGGCAAGAATGGCAGAGATAGTGAAGATGCCTTTTTTCAAGAGTCTGTATTTCGGATGTACACACTCATGAATCGACTACATGAGCTTATCCATAGCGGAGATTTGCACATACAGCTCACTACTTATGAGAAACTCATTCTCCAGCTCATTCAAAATACTTCCATTCCTTTTCATGGAGAGCCTGCCGAAGGCATCCAAATCATGGGAGTACTCGAAACCCGCAACTTGGATTTCGACCACATCCTCATTCTCTCTTGCAACGAGGGGAACATGCCAAAAGGTGTTAATGACGCCTCATTTATCCCCTACTCTATTCGTGAGGCCTACGGACTCACCACCGTGAAGCACAAAGTTGCTATCTACGCTTATTATTTTCACCGTTTATTACAACGAGCCTCTGACATCACACTCACTTACAACAATTCAACAGAAGGAAGTCATAAAAGCGAGATGAGTCGATTTATGCTGCAAATGTTAGTGGAAAGCGGACATCCTATCCAAAAAATTGCGATGCTCTCTGGACAGGAAATCAAACACCATGAAGCCCACCCCATTGAGAAGAAGGAAATGGTCATGGAGGTGTTATACAACATGAACCAAATTTCACCAACTGCGATTAACAGATATATGAGATGTCAATTGCAGTTTTATTACAACACTATTGCAAAACTTTACGAACCAGAACCCGATAACGACATTGATAACCGCATGTTCGGAAACATCTTTCACAGAAGTGCAGAACTCATTTATACGTCTTTACAACATGAGAGCGAGTGGATAGAACCCACGAAGCTTAACAAGTTAAGAACCAAAAGTCAGCTACTCGAAAGATTTGTAGATCAAGCTTTTTATGAAGAAATTTACAAATCAAAAGACAAGGTACGCCCTATTGAATATAATGGGCTGCAACTGATTAACCGTAAAGTGATTATCGACTACCTAAAACGACTGTTGAAAATAGACGAAGCCTTAGCTCCTTTTAGGATTATTTCGTTGGAAGAAAGAGTAAATACAACGATTTCTTTTGAGACTGCACAAGGATTGAAAACCATCACTGTGGGTGGCATTATCGACAGGTTGGACGAAGTTACCGACCCAGATGGCACACATCGAATACGAGTCGTTGACTACAAAACGGGGCGACCAGCAACTTCTGTACCTACAGATGTAGAAGAAATCTTTTGTGACGACAACCTAACAGAGAAGCACAAAGATTATTATTTACAGACTTTTTTGTATGCCAACATTGTAAGGCAGCATCAAGAACTCAATCCACATGGCTTGCCTGTCAGTCCCGCCCTACTCTTCATACAACAAAATCCGGGTGATGACTTTGACCCGACACTGCTCCTATCAAAAGAAAAAGTGAGCGACATCGGTACTTACAGCTCGGTTTTCAGCAAACACTTACAACAAGTATTGACCGATATATACGATTCATCTCACCCCTTCACCCCTACACAAGACAACAAACGGTGTACCTATTGTCCCTACAAGCGAATTTGTGGTCGAAATTAGTCAAACGGAATGAAGGTTGAGCACCAATGACTCAAGTTTAGAATGGTACGCAAATGGAAGGAGAATTGATGCTGAATTTTCTTTACAAAGACCCTCTCATAACTCGCGTGAAAACAACCAACGACAAAGTGGGTCGCAAATACGCGAGATATGAGCAAGGTTTGTAACCTACTGTTAGTAAGGAAGTTATGCGGAATCCGTTTCTTTTCGTTCGCATTTTTGCCCTTTCTTGGCGACTGAAGCATTGAGATAAGCCTGCAATTTGCATGCTTGAAGGCTGCTGAAGCATGTGGATAACACCTCTAATACATGTTTCCAAGCCCGTTAACTCAATGTTTCAGCTTGAAGAGACGTTTATTTTGTGAAAATCAGCCCATTTTTGTTGGGCGTTTGCCTATTGAAATTTTCTATTTTGGAAATTTTTAATGACCGTTTTTTGGTAAAATTACAGGACAAAAACCACTTTCACACAACTGTCAACATCCCATTAAAAAGTATAAGGAGTGACAAGATCATCCCCCGCTAAAGAAACTTTTAATCGATATTTGTCCGTGTAGGTTATTTGCATTAAACGCTTCGGTTGGGGTACATCATTTGTCGACAAACTTAATGCAACATGTCCCATAGTACGGCGAAAATTGATTTCAACGCATGGGTGTACACACAATTCTGTTGCTTCAGCCAACTTTACAATCATCATATCCACGCCAAAAGGACCCACATACTTTCCAGATACTTCCGCAACCAACAAGGAATGCAAGGTACGTTGCAAGAAATTGAGCAAATCAAGGGATATAAATTGTGCAATCTCTTGACGCTTTACCTCCTCACTGGCAACGATATTCCCTAAATAAGCGCCATGCACAGTAGAAAAGAGGGAAAGCCCCAAATATTGGATGTCACCTTGTGCGGAGGCTTCAAATTCCATTCCAAAATCTAATACCTTTTCATATTGTGGTTCTATCATGATACCACCCTGTCGATGTATCAGGTTTTTGCACCACCCTTCTACATGGGGTGTATAATCATGATCAACATATCGCATTCCTCTCCCACTGCTACTCCATGGCGCTTTCAACACAAAACGTTGATGAGGTTGATTGAACAGTGTCTTGAGACTTTGTTCTTGTCCTGTAAAATAGGTACTTTTCCCCACAAATCTTGGATGGGAAGCAACCAAGGCAGGAAGGATATGGGTGGCTGCAAACCTACGATTACTCATTTGTCGAATGGTGTCCAACTGTGCATCGTTGGGCAATACTGCTGTAAAGTCAGGATTGCAGGCTAACAAACGTTTTACCAAACTTTTATTCATTCCCCATGATTCCACCTTCATAGGTGACAATGTAGATAATTGTTGCAAATCACGATCCGTGACAAATATCACTTCCTGCGCATCATCACCATGATGCCGTACCGCTTCTAAAGCTGCTGGGACATCGTCGACCAATACCATATCTCCATCTTCAGCCCATAGTGCCGGCAGATAACCCAAGTCAGCGCGCAATTCACGGGCTGCATGTGGCGCAGTAAACTGTTCCATATTGACAGCCAAAGCGATGTCATGTTCAGGATTGAAAACATGCAATTTCATTAAACAAATCTCCTTTCGTTTTAAGTACATGCAAAAATAATAAAAAAAGACGATATTTTGCAATATAGACTTTGCAATTATCGAAATTAATATTACCTTTGCAGTGGTAAAAACTTCATAATTAGTTTTTTTACATGGAATCTTTCTTTCGCACACATACGAACCTTGTCGAACATACAAAAGCGCCAGTTCGTCGCACCCTCATGGATGAGATTGACTGGAATGATAGGTTGATTGGAATCAAAGGCTCCAGAGGGGTGGGCAAGACAACCTTTCTATTGCAGTATGCGCAAGAGAACTTTGAAAGCACAGATAGAAGTTGTCTGTACATCAATATGAATAACTTCTACTTTCAAGGATGTGGAATTGACGAATTTGCAGCCAGCTTTGTACAAAACGGAGGAAAGGTTTTGCTGATTGATCAGGTTTTTAAGCAGCCAAATTGGAGTACAGAACTCCGCCGATGCTATGATAATTTTCCTGATTTGAAAATCATCTTTACGGGTTCGAGCGTCATGCGCTTAAAAGAAGAAAACCCCGAACTCAATGGCATTGTTAAGAGCTACAACCTTCGTGGGTTCTCTTTTAGGGAGTTCCTAAACTTAAAAACAAACCAACAATTTAGGGCTTACACGCTTGATGAAATCCTTAAAGACCACGAACGCATTGTTAAGCACATCTTTCCAAATGCGAGTCCTAATAAATATTTCAAAGATTATATCCATCATGGTTTTTATCCTTTCTTCTTGGAAAATCAAAATTTCTCGGAAAATCTACTGAAGACCATGAACATGATGACAGAGGTAGACATTCTGCTCATCAAACAAATAGAATTGAAGTATTTGACAAAAATAAAAAAACTGTTCTACCTCTTAGCTACAGAAGGTCAGTGTGCACCTAATATCAGTAATTTGGCGCATGAGATAAAGACAAGTCGTGCCACGGTGATGAATTACATCAAATATCTGGCAGACGCACGATTGATTAACATTATCTATCCCGTGGGACAGGATTTCCCAAAGAAACCCGCGAAGGTAATGATGCATAATACTAATTTGCAATATGTTATCTATCCCAACAAAGCAAGCGAGCAAGACCTGATGGAGACGTTCTTTGTGAACTGTATGTGGAAAGATCATACCGTTAATCAGAGTTCCAAAGACCATTTCTTCATCGTAGATGACAACAAAAAGTTTAGAATTTGCGATGCCAAGAGCGAACATAAGATAAGGTACAACAATGACACGCTGTACGCAAGATATCATACAGAGGTAGGACAAGATAATAAGATACCACTTTGGCTTTTCGGTTTCCTATATTAGCTGAACAAAAAGCATAGAGACAAGTTCAGAGTGACGCAAAAGAATATCAGTATTTTGAATACAAAGATTATATACAAAACATTCATTAATATTTAATAAAATGGCAAAAGAGAAAAAGTTTATCACTTGTGATGGTAATGAAGCCGCAGCACATATTAGTTATATGTTCTCAGAAGTTGCAGCTATTTATCCTATCACTCCATCATCAACGATGGCAGAACACGTGGACACATGGGCTGCCAAGGGTCGTAAAAATATGTTTGGACAACCTGTCCTCGTACAAGAAATGCAATCAGAAGCTGGTGCAGCTGGTGCCATGCACGGTTCATTGCAATCGGGTGCACTGACCACCACCTACACTGCATCGCAGGGTTTACTGTTGATGATTCCTAACATGTACAAGATTGCAGGCGAACAGTTGCCTTGTGTCATCAATGTTTCAGCACGTACAGTCGCTACGCACGCACTGTGTATCTTTGGAGACCATTCTGATGTTATGGCTTGTCGACAGACAGGATTTGCTATGTTCTGTTCTGGTTCTGTTCAAGAGGTTATGGATTTGTCAGCCGTACCACACTTGGCAACCTTGAAAACAAGCATTCCATTCATCAATTTCTTTGATGGTTTCCGTACCTCTCATGAATATCATAAAATTGAAATGATTGATGAAGAGGCTATCAAAAACATGGTTGACAACGATGACATTAAGCGTTTCCGTGATCGTGCATTGACACCCGAACGCCCTGTAACACGTGGTACCGCTGAAAACCCAGAAACATTCTTTACACATCGTGAAGCATGTAACCAGCATTATGAGGATGTTCCAGATGTAGTTGAAGGCTACTTGAAACAAATCTCTGATTTGACAGGTCGTGAATATCATATCTTCTCTTATTATGGTGCAAAGGATGCAGAGAACATCATCATTCTGATGGGATCGGCTTGCGAAGCTACTCGCGAGGTGATTGACCACCAAATGAAGGAAGGCAAGAAAGTGGGAATGGTTTCTGTACACTTGTATCGTCCATTCTCTGTAAAGCACTTGTTAGCTGCTGTTCCTAAGACAGTAAAGCGAATTGCTGTGCTTGACCGCACGAAAGAGCCGGGTGCAGAAGGTGAACCACTGTACTTGGACGTAAAGAGTGCATTCTATGATGTAGAAAACAAGCCACTTATCGTTGGTGGACGCTACGGATTAGGTTCGGCAGACATCACTCCAAGCCACATCATCTCTGTATTTAACAACTTGGAGATGAACGAACCGAAGAATCATTTCACTGTTGGTATCGTAGATGACGTTACATTTACTTCACTTCCTTTATTAGAAGATAAGCCTTTAGCATCTGAAGGACTGTTTGAAGCAAAATTCTTTGGATTGGGTGCTGACGGAACAGTAGGTGCGAATAAGAACTCGGTGAAGATTATTGGTGATAATACCGACAAGTATTGTCAGGCTTACTTCTCATACGACTCCAAGAAGTCAGGAGGTTTTACCTGTTCGCATTTGCGCTTTGGCGATCATACAATTCACTCTACCTATAAAGTGATTACGCCTAACTTCGTGGCATGTCACGTACAGGCATATTTAAGAATGTATGATGTTTTACGTGGACTTCGTAAGAATGGAACATTCCTGCTGAACACGGTCTTCGAAGGAAAAGAATTAGCTAACTTCATTCCTAACAAGTTGAAACGCTACTTCGCTAAGAACAACATCACCGTTTACTACATCAACGCTACCAAGATTGCACAAGAAATTGGTTTGGGTAATCGTACGAACACCATTCTTCAGAGTGCTTTCTTCCGCATTACAGAAGTCATCCCTGTTGACCTTGCCGTAGAACAGATGAAGAAGTTCATTGTAAAATCTTACGGTAACAAGGGTCAGGATATTGTTGACAAGAACTACGCTGCTGTAGAACGTGGTAACGAGTACAAGCAATTGGAAGTAGACCCAGCATGGGCTCAACTCGAAGACGACCCAGAGGTGAAAGAAGAAGATGTACCCGCATACATCAAAGAGATTGTACGACCAATCAACTCACAAGCAGGTGACTTGCTGAAGGTTTCCGATTTCATCAAACATGATATGGTAGATGGCACCATGAAAAATGGTTCAGCCGCTTACGAGAAACGAGGCGTTGAAGCTTTCAACCCCGAGTGGACCTCAGAAAACTGTATCCAGTGTAACAAGTGTGCATACGTTTGTCCTCACGCAGCTATCCGTCCTTTCGTTTTAGATGAAGAGGAAGTGAAAGGCTTTGATGATACTACCTTGGCAATGAAGGTTCCGAGACCAATGGCTGGTATGAACTTCCGTATCCAAGTAAGTGTGCTCGACTGTGTTGGTTGTGGCAACTGTGCCGACGTATGTCCTGGAAACAAGCAAGGAAAGGCATTGAAGATGGTTCCATTTACACGTGACGAAAAGATGATAGAAAATTGGAACTACCTCACAAAGAACGTAAAGAGCAAACAACATCTTGTAGATATCAAGAGCAATGTGAAGAATACACAGTTTGCACAGCCGCTCTTCGAATTCTCAGGAGCATGTGCTGGTTGTGGTGAAACGCCTTACGTTAAATTGGTTTCACAACTCTTTGGAGATCGAGAAATGATATCAAATGCAACAGGATGTTCTTCCATTTATTCTGCATCATTACCATCAACACCTTACACTACCAATGCAGAAGGAAAGGGACCAGCTTTTGCAAACTCATTATTCGAAGACTTCTGTGAGTTTGGTATGGGTATGGTATTGGGTAATAAGAAGATGCGAGACAGAGTTATATTGCTCTTAAACCAACTTATTGAAAAGGAAGATACCTCAAACGAACTGAAAGAAGCTGCACAAAAATGGATGGAAGCGAAGGATAATGCTGATGCTTCGAAAGAAGCAGCTGCTCAACTCAAACCTCTTATCCAAGCTTGCGCTGACAAAGGCTGCACTATTGGCAAAGAACTGATGACACTTGAACATTATCTCATCAAACGTTCGCAATGGATTATTGGAGGTGACGGAGCCTCTTACGATATTGGTTTTGGTGGATTAGACCATGTCATCGCTTCTGGTGAAGATGTTAATTTCTTGGTTCTCGACACAGAGGTTTACTCAAATACTGGTGGACAGAGTTCAAAAGCTACACCTTTAGGTGCCATTGCCCAATTCGCAGCACAAGGAAAGCGTATCCGCAAAAAAGATTTAGGTTTGATGGCAACCACCTATGGCTATGTTTACGTGGCACAAATAGCAATGGGAGCTGATCAAGCACAAACGTTAAAGGCAATTCGTGAAGCAGAAGCTTATCCTGGACCATCACTCATCATCGCTTACTCACCATGTATCAATCACGGTTTGAAAGCTAAGGGTGGCATGGGAAAGAGTCAAGCCGAAGAAGCTCGTGCCGTTGCTTGCGGTTACTGGCATCTGTGGAGATACAATCCATTACTTGCTAACGAAGGAAAGAATCCATTCCAACTCGACTCCAAAGAGCCTGACTGGAGTAAATTCCATGATTTCTTATTAGGTGAAGTTCGTTATCTGTCTGTTAAGAAAGCCTATCCCGATGAAGCAGAAGAACTATTCCAAGCTGCAGAAGACATGGCAAAGTTGCGCTACAACAGCTATGTAAGAAAAGCACAAGAGGACTGGAGTTTTTCTAATGAAGAGGTAGATGAAACAGAGAACAACAATCCTAATACAGCTGAAACAAAAGAAGAAGAAGTAGTTGCAAGCAAGCCCAAAGAAGATTCTAAGGCTGAGCATGTAGATGCCAAATCTTAAACATCTGTATAGACTATGTGTATGAGTAAGAAAGCTTAACTCAATCTCGTTACACAAACACACTTTATATTTATCACAGCAAGGTTGTCCTTGCTGTGATTTTTTTTATAAATAGTTCGGCTCTATTTCATGATTGTACTGCTGTATAGAGTGTTTTATTCTTAAAATCTTTCATTTGAACATATTGTTATATTCATCAATTTTCGTATCTTTGTCCATGATAATCAGTTAGACCATTTACAGATTCTAATAACCATACCATAAATTACATCACTCACTATTAAAAGAAGTAATGATCACTTTCTCAACAGAAAATATTTTTCTCTTAGGCTCTTTCTTAGTATTAGTCAGCATACTTATCAGTAAAACAGGCTATCGCTTCGGCATTCCAACATTGCTGTTATTCTTGTTTACAGGGATGTTTTTTGGCAGTGAAGGGTTGGGTATGGAATTTGATAGCCCACACGACACACAATTCATTGGTATGGTGGCATTGAGTATCATCCTGTTTTCTGGCGGTATGGACACCAAGTTTAAGGAAGTAAAGCCTATCATTGGAATGGGTGTCATCCTATCTACTTTGGGTGTAGTGATGACAACAGTCTTGACAGGAGGATTTATATTTGCATTATCGCAGTGGGCAGGTATGGATATTCAATTGTCATTGATTGTATCGATGCTGTTAGCTGCAACCATGTCCTCCACAGACTCGGCTTCTGTGTTTAGTCTTTTGCGAACACAAGGAATTGGCTTGAAATACAAATTGCGACCAACGTTGGAATTAGAGAGTGGTAGCAATGACCCCATGGCTTATATGCTGACGATAACACTCATCAACGTTGCCCTCTCGGGTGATGATTTTTCTTTTTTAGACTTATCACTTAACATTGGTGAACAGTTTTTATTAGGAGGAGCATTAGGCTATGGTCTTGGTCGTTTGACGGTTTGGTTGATTAATCGAATCAATCTCCCAAACGCAGCACTCTATCCTGTACTTCTCTTAAGTATGGTGTTTATCACCTTTACACTGACCGACTTATTAAACGGCAATGGATATTTAGCAGTGTATATAGCAGGACTTGTAGTGGGCAACTGCCGCCTGTCTTATCGACGAGAGATGTCTACGTTCTTAGATGGACTTACTTGGTTGCTCCAAATCATCCTGTTCCTCACCCTTGGACTGTTGGTTAATCCTTCAGAGTTAGTTGACGTAAGCCTCTTCTCCCTCGCCATCGCAGTATTTATGATGCTTGTTGCGCGCCCTGTAAGTGTATTTTTATGCTTACTACCCTATCGCAAAATTCCATTGAAAGCCAAAACTTTCCTTTCATGGGTTGGTCTTCGAGGTGCCGTCCCCATTATTTTTGCCACATATCCCATCATTAACGGTGTCGAAGGAGCAGACCTCTTGTTTAATATTGTCTTCTTTATCACCCTGCTATCACTTACGGTGCAAGGTACTACCATCTCATTAGTGGCGAAAAAACTCCAGCTTGATATGCCAGAAGAAAAGAGCGGTAATGAGTTTGGAGTTGAGATTCCAGAGGAATTAGGCTCAAAACTAAAAGAGGTAACTTTAGAAGAGAGCATGCTTGAAAATGGAAACTTATTATCTGAGATGAACATTCCTAAAGGAACGCTTGTTATGATGGTGAAACGTGGAAAAACTATCTTGGTTCCCAATGGTCAATTACCTTTAGAGAAAGGTGACATCTTGTTATGCCTTTCCAGTGCCAACAAGAATCCAGAGTAGACGCTTCAAAGCGAAGATTAGCACAACATTCAATAATGCTAAAAGAGTTGTAACTCAACTGGGAGTTACAACTCTTTTAATATTTGTGACTAAGTTTGTCTTCCTTTACTTTACTTTGTCAACGATAGCCTTGAATGCTTCAGGGTTGTTAACAGCGAGATCTGCAAGCACCTTACGGTTAATTTCAATGCCTGCCTTGTTCAAAGCACCCATTAAAACAGAGTAACTCATTCCTTCAAGGCGAGCTGCAGCATTAATACGCTGTATCCATAAAGAACGGAAGTTGCGCTTTTTATTACGACGATCACGATATGCGTAGGTAAGACCCTTTTCCCAAGTGTTCTTAGCTACTGTCCACACATTCTTTCTTGCACCGAAATAACCTTTAGTCTGCTTAAGGATTCGGGTTCTCTTTGCTTTTGATGCAACATGATTTACTGATCTTGGCATAGTTTTTCTTTCCTTTAAATAATTTGACTAAAAGTGAATTAACGCAAGTTGAGCAAGTCACGTACTTGCTTCAAGTTTGACTTGTCTACAAGAGTGTAGCCTACTAAGTTTCTCTTTTGCTTCTTAGTCTTCTTTGTCAAGATATGACTATGATAAGCATGATTACGCTTAATCTTTCCTGTTCCAGTGAAACTAAAGCGCTTCTTTGCACCGGAATTTGTTTTTTGTTTTGGCATTTTTTTACTTTTTAAATTGTTATTTATTTACTACTGTGGCAACGTATATACCAAGACGTTACGCACAATCCAGTTTTATTCTTCTTCCTTAAGTTTCTTGAGTGCCTCAGAACCATTTTTAGCGTTATCAAAAAGTCCGCCATTAGACTTTTCCTCCTTTGATGATCCGTCTGTTGGAACTTTCTTCTTCGCCTCTTTTGCTTCTTTCAAAGCTTGCTCACGATCACGCTTTTGTTGACTCTTCTTCTCCACACCTACTTGCTTTGGTGAGAGATAAATAAACATCCGTTTACCTTCTAACTTTGGCATCTGTTCTACTTTACCAAAGTCTTCCAAGTCGTTAGCAAACCGCAACAACAACACTTCGCCTTGTTCCTTAAACAAGATAGACCTTCCACGGAAGAAAACGTATGCCCTCACTCTGTTACCTTCATTCAAGAACTCGCGTGCATGCTTGAGTTTGAACTGGTAGTCGTGCTCATCTGTTTGAGGTCCAAAACGTATTTCCTTGATATCTACCTTTACCTGCTTCTGCTTCATTTCTTTAGCACGCTTCTTCTGTTGGTAAAGGAACTTACTATAGTCGATGAGACGACAAACTGGTGGCTGCGCATTTGGAGAGATTTCTACAAGATCAACATCCTGCTGACGAGCTAAATCCAAGGCTTGACGGGTTGGCATTACCTGCGATCCGTCATCACCAACAACACGCACTTCCCTTACGCGAATCTGTTCATTCACGCGGTACTGTTTACTTAATTTGTCATTTTTCATTCAACTATATTAATGGTTCTAAGTGTGAAACGGCTGCAAAGTTACTGATTTTATTACAATGAGCCAAATCTTTATTCATATTTTTTAGCACAATAAGCATCATCGCACGAAAGTGTAGAGACGATTAACAGATACAAAATCACGATTCTTGAATACAGACAACTTTTCAGTTTCTTACAAAGTACTATTGTAGCAATTCGCAAACAAATTTCTATGTTCAGTTATTTGCATTAGCGTAGGTTCTATCTGTGAATCTCGAAGCTTGAATAATCTTGCTGTTTGAGCAATTCTTCCAACGTAAAAGTTCTGTGCTGTCGCATAAATTGATCAATCATATTCACTTGAGAAGTTTGATAAATTCGTCTTCCAAGCACTTTATTGGTTGTCCACATCATTTTTGCCATGTGCAGTTCTTTCACAAATTCTGAATGCTGATACTCTTTATTTAACGGATATTTACTTAACAGATAGAACACCAAACAATCTGGAACGATAAATTCACGCTTCATAGATTCACGTTGTCGCTCCGTATAGAATTGTCGATAAATAGGATAATCAGCCCCTAAATACTTATCCAAAGAAATTCCTATCGCATCATTTCCAATCACTATACTTTGATCTAACGCCCCAATTTGTGAATAAATAACAGGAACTTTGAGATCGGGCAATAGCCTCTGGAGTTTTCTAAAGGCTTTACTTAAATCTTTATTGATATCGTCCATGCTTACAAACTCCGATTCGGCATCGGCAATGATCACCTGCAATAGCGAATCTTGATAGAAGTTTAAAAACTTGGCATTGATTCCCGTCTCATTTACTTCTCCAATATTCAGTACATCTTCTATGAGTGTACGAGTTTCCATAGGATAGGTAGTATTCATTTGTTGCAATGCAGAATAATCTCCTGTGGTGAGATAACGGCTTTCAAGTCGATCATAGCGCTGTACTTCTACCAGCAACTTGCGATCGTCTTCATTGTTTGGCTTGAGTTTTAATTGACAGGCACTCAGCAAAAGAACAAATAATATGAATATGTGATGTACTTTTATCAAATCTCCAACCTATTCTTGATTATACTTAGCAAAAGTACACAAAAATAATAAAAGTTGCAAATTTTAAGATAAAAAGTATAAATTTTAAGCAAATTTATTTTAAGATAGCTCCTAAATCCTCCTATTTTTTGTTGTCAACCCACTTTAATGATGTTTCCAATTGAAATCTTCAAGGCACGATTTCGCTTAACCAAATAGACCTTATTTAATGAGTTCAGAAAAATGGTGGCGACCCTTTCCGTAATATTGCCACAAGACAGAATATGGCGACAAGAGTTGACGATTGGAAACACTTCTATGTTGCTGTAGGTATTGTCGGTCGCTATCAAAATCTTTTTTCCACTTACGAAAGGCTTTACGTGCTTTGAATACGGCTTTGAAATCACCCCAATGCCCATCAAGAATCAGCATTTTGAAAGCAGCAACATAGTCAAGCCACCACCTGACACGCATCACATGCAGCAATTCGTCTGCCTCCAAGTTTTTATAAAGCATGGTGAGATTATTCCTAAAGTTCAAATAAGTTTTCATTGGATTGTTCTTTGGCAAGGTTCCTCCGCCTACATGATACACCTTACTCTCAGGAACACAATATATTTCTCGTCCCATGGCGCGCAATCTCCAGCAGAGATCAATCTCTTCGTTGTGCGCAAAGAAGCGACCATCTAAGCCGCCTACCTTCCAATAATCAGTGGCTCTTATCATCAAACAAGCGCCAGTAGCCCACAAAATAGGGCAAACTTCATCATATTGTCCCTCGTCTTTCTCAACCACATCAAACACCCTACCCCTGCAAAACGGATATCCATACCTATCAATAAATCCTCCACAAGCTCCTGCATACTCAAAATAGTCGCGTTGCCTTATCGACAACAACTTGGGTTGGCACGCAGCCGTCTCAGGATGTGCGTCCATCCATGTTATCAATGGAGAGAGCCAACCTGAAGAAACTTCGATGTCTGAATTTAATAATATATAATAGGTGGCATTGATTTGTCGTAGAGCTTGATTATATCCCTCGGCAAATCCCCAGTTTTTATCCAAGAGTATGCGTTTCACCGAAGGAAACTTTTCCTTTAACAATGCAACAGAATTATCGGTAGACGCATTATCTGCCACAAAAACCTCAACTGACTCCTGTAGATGTTGCAAGAGAGTGGGAAGATATTTGACCAACATTTTCTCACCATTCCAATTTAAGATAACGACAGCTACTTTCATAAAACTACTTTTAATGCTGATTGTTGATGATTGAAATCACCCAACTTAACGGTAATCAATTGGTTATCGTATTTATCTTTAGCTAAAGACGCAGGGAGTTCTACACGAATATAGTTCTTCGTAAAACCATGCATGGTTCTTCCTCGTACAGCTTTTTCAAACAAAACTTCTGCCTCTTGACCGATGTACTTTTGATAAAAAGCTTTTGTTTTTTCATCAGAAAGTTGAAGTAGACGCTTAGAGCGTACTTTCTTTTCTTTGTCCGTAACGACATAAGGTATCGATAGCGCTCTTGTTCCTGGGCGTTCTGAATAAGGAAAGACGTGCAACTGGGTTACATCCAACTGTTTCAAAAACTGATAACAAGCCTCAAAATATTCGGGTTTTTCTCCACGCGAACCCACCATAACATCTACTCCAATGAAGGCATCGGGTATTTTTTCCTTGATATACTGTATTTTATGAGCAAACAATGCAGTATCATAATGGCGATGCATGAGTTGAAGAACCTCATCAGAACCACTTTGCAAGGGGATGTGAAAATGCGGCATAAACGCTCTGGAATGTGCACAATAATCTATCAACTCATCGTCAATGAGGTCTGGTTCAAGGCTGGAAATGCGAAAACGCTTGATGCCTTGCACTTGATCCAATGCTTTGACCAAGTCCAAAAATGTCTCGTTGGTGCTCTCGCCAAATTCACCTATATTTACACCAGTCAACACTATTTCCTTCCCTCCTTCTGCTGCAGCCTGTTCAGCCTGCTTCACTAAAAAGTCAATAGATGGATTACGCGAGAAACCACGCGCAAAAGGAATGGTGCAATAGGTACAGAAATAGTTGCATCCATCTTGTACTTTCAGAAAATAGCGAGTTCTACTTCCTCTCGAACATGAAGGTTGAAAAGTCTTGATATCCTTTGTCTTAACAGATTGATACGTATGAAGAGATGGACGATGATTCGGACTCGTTGCAGCCAACTCACTCTTTTGAAGCCAAGCATCATTGAGGTATTGCACCAAATTCGCTTTTTCGTTGGAACCTAACACCAAGTCAACCCCTTCAATCTGGCTCACCGTTTGTGATTCTAATTGTGCATAACAGCCTGTCACTATCACAAATGCACTGGGATTCTCACGCACCATGCGCCGAATAGCTTGTCTACACTTATGGTCTGCCACCTCAGTGACAGAGCAAGTATTGATAAGACAAATATCAGCTGGTTCACCTCGCTGCACCGTACGTACCCCCATCCCTTGCAAGAGTTCTGCAAAAGTAGAGGTTTCTGAAAAGTTGAGCTTGCAACCCAATGTATAGTAGGACGCCGTTTTACCTTGAAAAGCACTTGTATCTATCATACCCATAAAATCAGACTGCAAATTTAAGAAAAAAAACTCATATAATATAGGTGTGAGTACCACTAATCCTAAAGTAGACAAAAAGGAAGCATGGATGAAGGCTCTAATTGACACGCTTTAACTGAAAACATCCTGCGTTTTCTCTTTCCACATGCCTTGTGAAGGATAGTCTATAGCATTCAACTGACTATCTACTTGAATCAAGGGCGCGGAAGCAGCTGTCCCACATTGCTTTAGAATTCCTCTATAAGAAACGAAACAGCCAACCACTATTGCCTAAGAAAGGCCTTGCGGTCGGCTGCATATAGCTTGAATGGGGATATGACCAATGTACAGAATGATAGATATGAGTTCACGAACAATTCGTGCTGAACCAATAATTCTGATATTCAGTCTTGTCACATCAACAAACCTTTTCTCCTAATCTTGCTGTTTCTTTGAATTGACATCGCCATAACGTGGCAAATGGAACTCGTATGACTTATCGAACACCTGACTCACCCTATTTATTTCGAGCAAAGTAGTACCTCCATTCTTTCCAAAGCTACCACTCAAATAAGCTATCTTATCTTCAGACTGGATGTAACCTTTTTGTCGAAGCATGCGGATAGCTGCTGTGAAGATATATTCTGAGTTGGTGTGTTCCTTTTGATAAATGGGCAGAATACCATAACTGAGGTTGAGCAAGCGCTGTGTCCTCTCTCTATAACAGATAGCCAAGATAGGTGTAGGACCGCGGAAGGCAGCCAAATTTCGAGCTGTTAAACCAGTTTCACTGTCGGTGATGATGCCTTTCACACCTAATTGTCGTGTTGATTCAATGGCTGAATGTGCCAAAAATTCACGTTGGGAGATATTGTCTTTCTGAATAGGATTTACATCATTGTCCCATGTTCTATCTGCTTCTGCTTGTTCTGCAATACGAGCCATGGTTTGCACCGCTTCCAAAGGATATTTCCCTGACGCCGTCTCACCACTCAGCATAAGAGCATCGGTTCGCGAAAAGATAGCATTTGCTATATCAGTGACTTCTGCTCGTGTGGGTCGTGGATTATGAATCATTGTATGCAGCATCTGAGTAGCTACGATTACGGGCTTTTTTTTCATCACACACTTACGTATGATTTGTCGCTGAATACCAGGAATTTCCTCAATAGGAACTTCAATTCCCAAGTCTCCTCGAGCAATCATCACACCATAGGAAGCTTCTATAATCTCATCGATATTATCTACTCCTTCTTGATTCTCGATTTTTGAGATAATCTTGATGTCACTGTGGTGCTCGTCTAAAATAGCTTGTACCGCTTTGACATCCTCTGCATTGCGCACAAAAGAATGAGCTATGAAATCAATATCTTGCTCAATAGCAAACAAAATATTATGCTTATCCTTTTCTGTAAGTGCGGGTAAATCAATGTGTTCGCCAGGAATATTCACACTTTTGTGAGCTCCTAACACTCCATCATTCTGCACTTGGACTATCAACATAGGACCAGCATTCTCGATTACCTTCATGCAGAGCGCACCGTCATCAAACAAGATGTCATCGCCCACCTTGACATCTTTCGTAATATCCGCATAACTCAAATTGATGGCGTCATGAGTTGTGTCAATGTCTGGGCGTCCAAAGATTTTCACTATTTCGCCCGTTTTGTATGTCAGGGGTTGTTCTACATTGGTAGTTCTCACCTCTGGTCCCTTGGTGTCTATTAAAATACCGATGTGAGAGGATACTGCTCGTACATTTTTAATAATGCGAGTCATACCTTCAGGTGTAGCGTGTGCGGTATTCATTCGCACAACGTTCATCCCTGCAAAAAACAGTTTGCGCAAGAAGTCTTCATCGCAGCGCAAATCACTGATAGAGCAGACTATTTTTGTTTGTTTCATAATTCTTTTGAGTTAAATAGTGGTCGTTTACAAAGATTATAACGGATATCGCAACATCACTGGCTATTATCCATATTTTTTGAATCAAAATTAAACAAAACCAGCTACGGAAAAGTAAACTGGATTTATTAACTGGTTGCTTATGTATGCAAAATTACGAAAGAATTCTGATATGTCCAAATGATTTTCTGGCTTATCTACGATACAAAATCGTTTTTTAGAATACAGCTCTCCCATGCACTACCTAAGGTAACGCTCACAGATTTTCAAACCCCTCTATCCATTCCTCCTTCCACTTTCGTTCGGTTGGGATATTTTCCTCTGTCCAAGGATTGGAAACTGCCAATCCTAACAATCGAATAGGTCGTATGGAATAGTCAACGCTTTTCAACAGTTGCTTAGCCAACGGCAGTATCTGACTCTTTGTTGTCAGTGCTTCCGAAGCTGTAACACTTCGAGTAATCTGTTCAAAGTCGTAAAACTTGATTTTCAAGGTCAAGGTCTTTCCTTCAAACTTGGCTTCCTCTATCCTTTCCACAAGCTCTAACACGGTGTGATAAAGTTCAATTAAAACAGCAGATTGGTTTGAAATATCTTTCAAAAAGGTGCGTTCGCAACCAACCGACTTACGCAACCATTCCGAGACAACTGGCCTATCGTCGCAACCTCTGGCATGCTGATAATAAACATGACCTAACTTACCAAACACCTCTACCAGATGTTTTTCTGATACTTGTCTAAGTTGTGAACCAACAAAAATGCCCATCTTGTGCATTTGCGCTGCCGTTTTAGGTCCTACACCCCAAAAATCTTCAATGCGTAACTGCCCTATAAAGTCGTATGCTTCATCTGCCGAAATCTCAAAAAGCCCATCTGGCTTTTGATATTCCGAGGCAATCTTTGCCAAAAACTTATTAAATGAAACGCCAGCAGAGGCTGTTAAATGCGTGCGTTCGAGTATCTTTGTTTTTATCTGTATGGCAATATCTTTGGCATCTTCTATTTGAAATTTATTCTCTGTCACATCAAGAAAAGCCTCATCAATGGATATAGGTTCTACCGCATCGGTATATTCGTGAAAGATTTGTCGCACCTCTGTTGAAACTTCATGATAACGATCACCGTGATGAGGAACTATTAACAATGTAGGACATAAGCGTTTTGCTTTGGCAATTGACATCGCCGAATGGACGCCATATTGGCGCGCTTCATAGCTGGCAGTGCTGACAACGCCACGAGGCCCATCGTGCCCAATCGCAATAGGCTTACCTTGCAGTTCAGGATGATCGCGCTGTTCAACGGCTGCATAGAAGGCGTCCATGTCTACATGAATAATTTTCCTCATGATGCAAAGCTACTCATTTTTGCCAAATAACACAAACCGAAGAGGTTCTTATCCACAGCCTTTTCATTTAAGGCTGGTTCTATAAATTACCGCCGCATATAGTCATTAAAATTTTATGAAATACGTTTTATTATCTTTTGGCTTCTTTTTGGTTCAAAATGTAAGATTGTTCAGCCGTGTAGCTCGCTACACTCCTTCACGCTCTTGCATTTTGACCTCAAAAATAAGCTCAAAATCTAACAAAGCTAATTTATAGAACCAGCCTTAAGAAAGATGCGGTGCTGGTGAAAAACCATCTTTGTGCTTTCGTTTCGACAACAAACCTACTGAATGGAGCGAATCGCACGGTTTAGCTCATTGGCTTCATTAGCATCATTCTTTGTAACAATAATGACACTTCAAATTTGAACATTTTTGATAAAAGAATTTCTTATTTTTGTCCTGTTATTTTACCAAAAAACGACTCTTATAAATCTTCAAAATTATTGCTGTCCGGTAAAACTTTATTAAACAAAATAATTTAGGGCTGACACTTCTCACGAGGTGTCAGCCCTTTTGGTTATCTTTGTTTTTACTAAAATAAAACATAACCATGAGCAAAGATAGTCATTTTACCGGACAACTGCAAGAAAAAGGTGGATTTATGTAGATTGATGGTAAGTGGTTGAGAATATGAGAGAAACACGTTTTTTTGCCGTGAACTGCTTTGGCATGGAAAGTGCAGAAAACGTGGATTTGTGCAGAAGATGCGTTACCAAATCGTTATCCAAATACAAGCAAACGATGACAGGTAACAGAAAGCAATAAGCACAATGGTAACGGCATCTGTCATTACGGTGTTTATGCGCTGAATCACAATGTTTTGCATACCTGAAAACGCTTCAAAAACGGGTAACTTTGCCCACAAAAACAGAAGCGTATGCAGAAAGACAAAATGAAGGTGTTGCTCTACCTCAAAAAGAGCGGTTTGGATAAGTCGGGACAAGCTCCAATTATGGGGCGAATAACCTACAATCGCACGATGGCTCAGTTTAGCAGTAAACTCTCTTGTAATCCTAAGTTGTGGAATACTCGAGAGAGCCGCCTAAACGGCAAAAGTCGTGAAGCAGTAACTACCAATGCAAAGTTGGAGCAGTTGCTCCTTTCCGTACAGAGAGCGTATCAAACTCTATGTGATAGAGGAATTGAGTTTTCTGCCAAAGAGATCAAGGAGCAGTTTCAAGGCTCAATGCAGAACCGCACTACGTTCTTACAGCGATACGACCAAATGGTGGAAGAAGAGAAGAAACTTGTCGGGGTGGAGATTTCGAAACGCTGGCACTCGGTCTACTATATGATCAAGAAGCATCTGCAAGTCTTTATCCAAGAGCGATACCACACAAACGACATTACTTTTGGGCAATTAACCGAGGACTTCTTGGACGGCTTGCATCAATATAGTGTCGGTAGACATGGTCATTCTCAGAGTTACTATCGCAAGATGACTTTGGCTGTAAAGAAGGTATGCCGTTTGGCTTTTCGTGAAGGACTGATTGACCGCCCTCTCTTTGATCTTGTCAAAATAGACCGAGGAGAGAGCAAACTACCGAGAGCATTGGATTGGTCTTCTTTAGAGAAGATTTTGAATGTTCAATTAGAAGATTACGAGGTAGAATTGTCTCTTGCTCGCAATCTCTTCCTCTTTACATGCTACACAGGTACAGCCTTCTGTGATATGATGAACCTGAGCAAAGAGCATCTTGTACAGGATGATGCAGGAGCAATGTGGCTGAAGTTTAGACGGCAGAAGACTGATACCCTCTGTCGGGTAAAACTTCTTCCCCAAGCTATTGCTTTGCTCGATACCTATCATTCGGAAGAACGAGATAGATTGTTACCGACAATTACTTATGAGACCTACCGATTTTTGCTCAAAGCCTTACAGCTGAAGGCTGGAATATCTATTCCCTTGACCGCACATGTCGGAAGGCACACCTTTGCCACCTTGATAACCTTAGAGAATGGAGTGCCGATAGAAACCGTGAGTAAAATGCTTGGGCATAGCAAGATTGAGACTACTGAACGATATGCTCATGTAACACCAACGAAAGTATTCGAGGAGTTTGGTCGCTTTCTCTCTTTCACCTCAGATTTAACCCTTAGCCTTTAAGATTATGCGTAGCACATTCAATATCCTATTCTACATCAATCGTAGCAAACTGAGAACAGATGGCACTACGGCTATCCTTTGCCGTATTACGATAGACGGATCAAAAGTAGTAATGTCCACAGGAGAAAGTATCTCTCCCAAAGATTGGAGCGTGAAGCGACAAGAGACGAATGACAAGAAACAGAATCAACGCTTGCAATCGTTTAGAGAGAAGATAGAGCAGGGATATAATGCATTGCTCTTGCAATTTGGTGCAGTGAGTGCCGAGTTGCTTAAGAACCATCTACAAGGAGTTGGAGCAAATCCGACCATGCTACTTGCTCTTAGCCGAGAGGAATTGTCGATAGTTCAATCTACAAGAGCATTAAACACCTACCAAAGTTGCCGTTGCTATCATAGGCAACTGGAATTGTTCGTAGAGAGTAAGGGAGAAGAAGACATTCTTCTTACGACCCTTACCATGGAGTTTTTCGATGATTATCGTATCCATCTCAAGCGAAAAGGCTATGCCTTATCGACAACGAAACAAACTCTCTTTTGGCTAAGTCGGCTGATGTATAGGGCGGTAAGTCAGCAAACCATTCGATACAATCCTTTTGAGGATGCGAAGTATGAGCGAGTAGAGCGAAAGATCCGCTGTTTGGGCAAGACGGATATTGCTCGCATTTTGGCTATGCCCCTTCAAAATAAGGAAGCGGAGTTTGTGCGGAGGATATTTCTTTTCTCTGTATTCACAGGCTTGGCTTTTGCAGATGTGAGCAAGTTGCGGTACTACGATATTGAGACGAATAGTGCTGGGGTACGTTATATTCGTCAGTACAGAAAGAAAACTGATGTAGAGAGCATTACACCACTGCACCCGATAGCTGAGCAGATACTCTCAATATTCCCTGCAAAAGATAAGAAAGAAGACAGCCCCATTTTTGAAACATCGCTCAGCCGAATACAGATAGGGACGCACCTCAAAGCGATAGGTTTGGCTTGTGGAATTCGGCAACCGCTTTCCTTTCATATCGGTCGCCATTCATTCGGCACGCTGACATTGGAGGCAGGAGTGCCGATTGAGAGTATTGCCAAGATGATGGGACATGCCTCCATTGCCAGCACTCAGATCTATGCTCAGATTACGGACAGCAAGATTTCAAAGGATATGAATAAGTTGATAGAGAAAAAGTGTAAAATATTAGCGAATTCTTGGTGTCAGATAAGAAATAAAATAGCAAAATAGAGTCTCATATCGTTATGGAGGGAGTGGAAAGATACTTTTCTCTCTCTCCATAAATAACGGTGTACATCACAAGTTGTCTAATATGTGCAGTCCATAAAAAATCAAAGTTATATTTTAATTTCTGCACATTATACTATTTTAGTCTCACTTTGTCGTATTCACTACTCACATAATCAAAGAAGGACGAAAGCAAATATAAAGTTATCCAAAGGAAGTCCAAGAGGAAATATATAGAAACTCCTCGATATGTTGATTTTATAATAAAAGAAGAAGTTTCCCATATTGTTTTCCATGTATCTACATATTTTATCGAAATTCTCTCTTTGATGTATAGATATACTTCATGGAACGGGATACTAAGCAATGATGCAGAAAGAAGCAAAATACATAGTAAAGCTAACACTATAATATAAAATGAAAGAGTGGTTGCCTTTTTATAATAGTTCTTCAATCTCACTCCTATCGGCATTAATTGAGCATTGACCTCCATTTTATATGGACTAAAATCAGTCTTCTGGAATTTGTCAATTAACATTAGAATAAATGAGAAGAATAAACCTACAAAAAGTGATAGAGCAGATACAACATATCCAGCAAACTCCCTACTAAATCCACCTACTGTTGTAATTGCTGTCACGACAGAAATCATTAATATATACCATTGGATTTTGGTGAGATAATATCGAGGTTTATTCTTTTTTATGCTTAATTCGGAACTACTAACACCTGCATATTGGTAATAATGCGCATCACGAACTAACGTTTTGAATGCTTCTTTAAAATTCATGAATCTCCTGATTTATATTCCTCTCTGTTTTAATTTCAGTTAAAAGATTGTGGCAATACTTCTGTATCGCCACAAAATCAGGAAGACCTGTTTGTTCGTCAGAAGTAATACCTTCATCTGAAAGATAAATAGTTGGTCTTATACTTTGAATATCCTTCGCAATATCATAATTGGCATTCCTACCCTGTTCATCTGCAGTATATATGCGCCCCTTACCTTCACCGAGAGCCTGATCTTCAAGTTTCATTTCAGATACAGCCTGCATAATTTCTCTTGTGCCATCAGAGTTAATAGGAAGTTTTTGACTAACTGGTCTAACACGTACCTCTACCTCAAATTCCTGTGCAGCTTCAGTTGCATTGGTGCGAAGACTTTCTGATAGCGGTAATGGTGCTGTAAAACTAAACATTCTTATGGCTGCGGATTTCTCATATTTTTCTTTGAGTCGCTTTGGCACAAATGGCTCTACATCTACATTGAAGAAGTTGTCACTCCCACCAAACAATTCTTTAATAAACTCGTTTACAGGTCCCTGAATACTTTCTTCTGTATAAGATTGACATAGTAATACTGCATACTTGTCATTTAAGACGGGGTTCAGAAGAATGTAGTATTTATCCAAAACTGCGTAATTTGGTTTTATTTCAGCCTTCTCTTCTATTTTTTCTGTATCTTGATACTCTCTTAAGATACCATACTTGCCACCTTCTATAACTCCATCTATCATCCATTTGTCTGAATAAAGTTTCATCGGCAGCATATTACTATCATCAATACCGATTACTTTTTTACTTTTATCGTCCTTATGAAATTTGTCCTGCCCCACACCGTTAACAAATGAACTAAAAAGATATTCTATGAGACTATTATCTGATAAATCAGACTGAGTGGAATATTTTTCCTTTAAGAAATCTCTAAAGGTTTTATTTTCGTCTTGCTTTTTAGGCTTAAGACCAATTATATAAACATTGAGTTTTGGATTATGAGCCATAATATATGATATTTATAATATACTTTCCATTTTTTTAATTGCCTCCTGCTCTTTGAGATAGGCTTGGTAGCGGAGTTCATTGGCTTGAAGTACAAGGTTATTGATGCGTTGTTGTATTGCTTCGTCTTGAAGCAATGGAATAGGGACTTCACCAAGTTGCTTATCATCTATTTCGTCAACAACAGCTCCATAAGTGTGCCGCACAATTAAAGGTAAAGCATAGTCTGTAGACAACCAAGCATAGATATAGCCTGCTATGTCTTTGCTTTGAGGGATAATTCTCATTACATGCTGATTTAATGTCCATCCCTGCCAATGTTTAGGTACGATCATTATTTTTCCTATTGTACCACTACAAGTTACAGCACACATACTCTCTTCTAATGAAAGCTCTTTCTCGATTCTATTGGCATGCTTACCAAAGGAAAGATATTTTACTCCAGAAGGATTAAGTTGCAACAGCTGTTTGCCACCAAAGAAAGGTACTCCTTGCTCTTTCTCTACATAGATGCGTTTGAAACGACCTGGAAGAATAATATCTTTGGATATACGCGGATCTCCAAGCGTAGTTACTTCCTTGGCATACTTCGAGATAAGGTTAATTATCTCGTCTACTTCGGGCAAGTGATAAGAGGCATCAAGGCGATTATTGAGTTTAGAGAGAGGCACTGTGTAATTGCGGAAGCCTGCTTCTGGAGCGTAGTACTTGGGGGTGAGATTGGGTCTTTGAGGTATTTGTAGTGCATCGTAAAGCAACTGCTGTGCTTCATCAATAAGTGCGTTCGACTGGTCACGCAAATCGTAAGATTCCACAATGGCTTCATGAATCTCTCTTTTTATATCTTCTGGAGCATTCGGAATAGGAATATTACAGAGGTGTTCAGGCTCAATATGGTCAATTACCGCACCATAATTATTGCTCTGCAAAATCTTTAAGCCGACCTCCGTCTTGAAAAAAGCATAAGTGTAGCCGAGATCTACTTTTTTCTTAAACGAAACTCGTATCACATCATCGGAAAATAGCTTCCCGATGGTTGTTTTACTTGATACGGTACACTTACCAATAGTGCCTGATCGACTTAAAAGTAAATTGTCAGATTCTATTCTGTCTTTTTCAAGCAGAAGTGCTGTTTTCTTTGATAAAAATTTAGTTGGATGTGGATATATTTCTTCCAACTGTGAGGGCAAGTAGAATGGTTCATCATTCACATCTGAGGTATAAATGCGCTTATAGCGACCTGGATAATATGCATCTTTAACCAATCCACTTTTCCCCCATAGATAAACCCAGCCGTAAGGGCTTTGGTGTACTATGTTGAGAGCCTTTATGGCTTCAAGATCATAAGCAGATGCATCGAGCCTTACTCCATTTTTTTGAATCTGCGACAAGGAAACTGTACAATATCTTAACGGAGAAGGCAACAAAAGGGTGTCTACCTGATGCTCTGTTTTTTGATGTTCAATAATAGGTCTTGATGTGCTTACCATGTTATACCATTTTCACGTTTCCACTTATTAAACACATCAGCCACCAGTATGGTCTGGTCGTTGACTATCTTCTCTTCAAAAGTCTCTTGGCGATAGCTCACATTACCCTCGCCATCTACCTCTCGCACTTGGTTTTCCTCGTGATGCAATATAAGATTACCTTCTTCATCTCGCTTATATATAGTATTGCCACGTTTATCGTGTCCGATGTGGTCTATCATAGCCATAAATATATTGTAGTCAGGAATGGTACCTAACTTTTCTTCTTCGGCTATTTCTACATCACTCTTTTTAACTACAAAAAGAATAGAACATTGAGTTCCATTGTGAGGTTGGAAGGTGTCAGCATGAAGGTCTATGCTGGCTATGATATGTGTTTTGCGCATAAGCCATACACGAATAAACTCTAAACCAGGAGAACTAAAAATGCTATCAGGCAATACAATGGCTGCACGTCCTCCAGACTTGAGTAACTGAATGATACGTTCAATGAATATTTGCTCAGGAGGTACACTTCCTCGTAAGTTGGTTTCATTCATTTCCCATTTTCCCAACACCTTTGTCCAAGTATGTGCAAGTTCAAATTGCTCAAGTATAGACTGATCATTAATAGGAATTTTTGAGCCAAAAGGAGGGTTGGTTACAATCACATCAAACAGCCCTATTGTCTTATGATTGAGAATGGATCCTTGAGGTAAATCCATTTTTTGTTCCAGCATTGACTTTTTCCCTTGCTCCCATAATTGCGGAGGTAGTAAAGTGTTGAGCTGTATGATGTTCCCACTACCATCATTGTTCATTACCATATTCATCTTTGTAGCTTTAACAAGGTCGGGATTGATATCAAAGCCAAAGAAGTTTTCAGCTGCTATACGAGATATTTCCTCATTAAAAGCATTGCGGATGGCAGGAGTCCAATCTTCCATATTTTCTCCATATTCCTTTTGCATCTTAGCCTTAATGGTTGCGATTACTGCATTCATAGCCGTAACTACAAAGCCACCTGTGCCACAGCTACTATCCAAGACTTTCTCTCCCTCTTTGGGATTGATCATAGATACTGCCATTTGCATTACATTACGTGGAGTAAAGAATTCACCACGATCACCACGTAGATTTGAACCTACAATTTCTTCGTAAGCCTTACCTTTAAAATCGATACGAGTATCAAGTAGTGAATATTTTTGGAGTTCACCCACTATTTGAGTAACAGTACGTGGCTCAAGTTTTATAAGATCATTTGCCTCAAATATCTTACCATTACGCTTCTTTACTTCCTCAAATATTTATGCTATGCGTTTATACACAGAGGCTTGTCCATCTGGATAGTTCCGTTCGCTTGATGTCGTATAAAATTCGATAGGTTTGGTTACATTTCGCTCATCAGTAATCTTACAGAAGATGATCTTGAGGAACTCAAAGAATGCAGCTTGCTTAGAATGCCCATCGTTAACAGAAATAATATCGTGACAAGTACGGAACGTGAAAAGTAAGTTGTCATCCGTAGCTTTAGAGAGTTTCTTGCGTTGTGGTCTCTCATTTTCATTATTACTACCATCTGCCGAAGGTATGTCATTACATTCCTCATAATGGATTATACCATCAGGAGCGATAATCTTCTTATATACGGTTTTATGTTTGCCATTTGTCCACATTCCCCATAGGCAATTGGCACAAGAAGCCATATAGGTTTTTAATTGAGCTACCCCTTCTCCCTTATCAGTAGGTTTGACAGATTCTTTTTTACACTCAATAATGAGTCCTATATGTTGTTGATCTTTTCGTTCCTCCTTAGTTGCATTTTCTGGAAATACCACAATATCTGCGCGTTTCTTCCCATTTCCCATTTTAATAGGAAACTCTACGGCAATTTGCTCCTTTGAATATTTATGCTCAATAACCAAACGCTTCTCTACAGTTTGACGCACATATTCTTCGGGAGTCTCTTTTCTTATAGTACCATCAATATAATCTCTTACTTTCCCTTCTGGGATTATTTGAATAATTGTATCTGTCATAATTTATACTATTAAATCTTTTGGTGAAACTCCGAGCAAGTCTGCCACTTTGAAGATGGTGGCGAGATTAGGTTGTTTGCGGTTGCAAACATAGGCATTAGTCATACTGAAACTCATACCAAGTTGTTTAGCTAACCACGTTTGAGTGCGACCTCTTTCTTTTAGCTTGTCTTTGATAAGATTGCTATGCTCGATGTTCTGTGCCATAAGATTGTGCGTTTGTCTATTTAATCATGCAAATATATGAACTTATATTGAATAAAACGAAGAAAACGGCAGCTTTAACACAATGAATACGATATTATTACTTTGAGGTGGGGGTATGGTGGTACTAATCATATCAAAATGAGAAAAACACCTATCATTGTTGTATAAAGTAGTTTCACAATACTTGCTCCTGATATACAACAAAAACTCTCGGAACAGATGTCCAAGAGTTTTGAGTTGTGTAGAGAAGTCAAGGCTTTGCTTGATAAAGCAAAGGTTATGATAGCATATGTTATAGCGAACTTCGCTTGACATAATTCTCTTGTAGTATCCTATTGAGATCGGAGAGTCTATAGAGGATCTTGCCAGCAATTTGGGTGTAGGGGAAAATGCCTTTGTCCCGATAGTCCTGCAAGGTGCGTGGAGAAAGGAAAAGCCTTTCGCAGACCTCTCGACCTGTGAGGTAGAGTTCGCCATCAAATAGAGGACGATGTGTCTGTGCTGTGGTTCGCACACGCTTTGTAAGGTTTCTAATGCCCGAAATGAGTTGCTTCATTTCGGGTGTTTCTTTGTTGATCGTTTCAAACTCCATAGTCGTTTAGCTTTTACGAGGGTTAGACTTCGAGAGGAGAACTTCCACGTCCTCACGCTTATAGTAGCACTTATGCCCAATCTGAATAAAGGGCAACACGGAAGTATCCCGATAATGTTGCAGTGTCCGCTTACTGATGTTCAGTATTCGGCACACATCCCCATTGTGCAATAGGTCGGGTAATTCGGCAGGTGGAGCAAAGTGCTCGTTGAAGCAGTCTGTGAGTTCCACGATACTCTCTTTCAGTTCCTCCCAAGCGGAGGTGTCAATGGCTGTAAATCTCATTTTTCGTTGTTGTTTTATTTGCGTTATTATTACTTTCTGACGCAAATGTAAGCAGGAGTTTTCGACTTTTTTAAGGCTCAGGATAAGCAGGGAAGTATCGGGAAAACAAAGGAAGTCCGCACCCTCATTTTCCTTCGTTTTTCACTTATCAAGTTCTCTTGCTCTATCCCAAATCCCGTTTGTATTTCTCGCAAGAAGCAAACCCTTGCGATTGAAGGCAAGCTACACATTTTTATACTGTGCAGTCCGCACCCCCATTTTGCCCCTTTCCCTCCATTTTGGAGCGAAAAGGGGCTTTTTTCGTTGTGCCGTAGCAGAGAAAAGCAATGTACTCCGATGCAGAAACACCGCAGATGTTGGCTCACTACAAAAGGCTGTCTAACTTGGCTTTAGCAATCAAAAACATGCTAAATATCAAAGTAAAGTAATAGAAAGCAATTCGCACAATGAAAAGAGAAAACAATGACAACACCTCAAAGAACATACAAATAGAGGATTTCCTTTCGGAGCGATATGAGTTTCGGTACAATACCGTATTGCACAGAGCGGAGTTCCGTCCGCAAGGAGCAAGCGATTACACAACCATAGACCGCTACCGCATCAATACCCTTAAACGAGCCTTGAACAAGGAAGCCGATATACAGACCTCTCCCGAGAATCTGTACAGTATCATCGAAAGTGATTTCTCACCACGCATCAATCCCGTACAAGCCTATTTCTATAGTTTGCCGGCGATGGATGCAGTGGAGCAAGAAGCAATAACTGCCCTTGCTAATTGTGTAATCGTAGCCAATCCCGAGAAATGGAGGGAATACCTTACCAAATGGTTGGTGGCGGTAGTCGCCAATGCTATGGACGACAAGCAGTGTCGCAATCACACCTGCCTTGTGCTGACAGGTGAACAGGGAAAATTCAAGACCACATTCCTTGACCTCCTCTGTCCGCCAGCCCTATCCGACTACCGCTATACAGGAAAGATATACCCACAGGAGAAAGATGTATTGAGTCTTATCGGTCAAAATCTCATCATCAACATCGACGACCAACTCAAAGCCCTCAATAAGCGAGACGAGAACGAGCTGAAGAACCTGATAACCTGCCCGCAGGTGAAGTACCGTATGCCTTACGAGAAGCATATCGTGGAACGACCGCACTTGGCAAGTTTCGTGGCATCGGTCAATGGAAACGACTTTCTCACCGACCCGACAGGAAGCCGACGTTTCCTACCTTTTGAGGTATTGGCGATAGATATAGACCGAGCCAAAACAATCCCAATGGATGCTGTATATAGTGAAGCCAAAGCTCTACTAAAAAGTGGCTTTCGCTATTGGTTCAATGATGAAGAGATTATTGAACTACATCATAACAGCGAAGCCTTCCAAGTCTATACGGCAGAAATGGAAC
The DNA here is from genome assembly GCF_023522295.1 of Prevotella sp. TCVGH. NCBI lineage: Bacteria > Pseudomonadati > Bacteroidota > Bacteroidia > Bacteroidales > Prevotellaceae > Prevotella > Prevotella sp. TCVGH. The sequence goes on from NZ_QFFX01000011.1 coordinate 61,586, forward strand.
TGTTGCACCGTTATTTCACCTTTCCCTCGGATGCAGAGAAAGCCACCAAGCGATTCTATATGACCAATTCGGAGATAGTGGGGTATCTCTCCTGCTATACCCGACAGCAGCTCTCTCCCAAGCGGATGGGCAAAGCCTTGCGAAAGGCTGGTTATACAAGGGAGTGTCGCAGGGTAAACAGCAATCCCGTATATGTCTATGCAGTTCGCAAGATTCATCCCGAGCAGCCGCCATAGCACTCTCTTACTATCTCCCTTCACTATACACCTTTCTTTTTTTCTTTCCTATTCTACTTACTACATTACTACAAAGGAGATAATACAGTGAAAGAGAAAGGATTGCAGGAGGGGTCCATCTTGCGACCCAGCTTACAACCATCTTTCTACGCTTCTACGGAAGAATGAACATAGTAAGGTGTAGACGGGAAACGTAGAAGGACAAATTCGAACGAAGTGTTACACTTTTCTCTTTCATTGTCAATTACTTATCCGATTGTCGAAAGGTAGTAAGATAAAAACGGAAAAACTCCGAAAAGGGAAAATCATCAGCAGAAAAACAATCCTTCGTCAGCCGAAGGTAAAACGACTATCGGGTGAAGACAAAAGAACCATCAACTGAGAATTAGCTCCCCGAGTTATTTATTCCATTTTCAAATAATCAAGAAATAACTATAGCAATGAACTACGAATATTATGACCTGCAACACATCAAGAGTATCTCCATAGCGGATTACCTGAATGCTCGTGGCATGCAGCCTATCAAGAGATACAGCAGCTATGCCCTTTACAATGCACCCTATCGAGAAGACCACAATGCCAGCCTAAAAGTGGACTTCGCACACAATCTCTGGTATGACTTCGGCTTGGGCAAAGGTGGCAGCATCATAGACCTTGTGATGTTGTTGCAAAGGTGCAATGCTCACGAAGCAATGAGCCATTTGGCAGGGAACGCTCTTTCCTTTCATCGTGCAATTCCTTCAAAGGGAGAAATATCAAAACAATTCCCAAGCACAAGGCGCATTCTCGGCATCAGTGAGGAACTACCCCCACACCTGCAACGCTATTTGCAGGAGGAGCGGAAGATTGACCTTTCGCTTGCCAAACACTATCTGCGTTCCGTGTGCTATGAGGTGGACGGAAGAACTTACACTGCCATAGGATTTCCCAATCGAACAGGAGGATATGAACTCAGGGACAACGGTCATTTCAAAGGGACAATCGCTCCGAAAGATATTTCCGTTATCGGTAGTGAGGAGGGTGCAAAAGACACCACACACAACATTTTTGAGGGCTTTGTTGATTTCCTGTCCTTTCTCACGATGAAAGGAAAAGAAACCATCTCACCCTCCATCGTGCTGAACTCGGTCAGCAATCTTTCACGAGCTATTGCCTATCTTCACGAGAACGGCATTGATTCCGTTCGAGCTTTCCTTGACAACGACCAAGCAGGACGACAAGCCCTCCAGTCTTTACAATCGGCTGGTATCAAAGTAGAGGATATGCGCCGACATTATGGCAGATATAAAGACCTGAACGAGTATCACGTTTCTCGCCAGAAAGTGATGGAGCAAAAACAGAAGGAACCGCAATCGGTCGTCAAGCGTGGATTTCGCAGATAAGGCAAAAGAGTGCAATTAAAACCAAGTATCAACTGGGTATCCTTAGGGACTAAAAGAGAACAAGAGGCAGACAGATAGCTTTGTTTCAAGAGCAATGGCAGTTTTCCCAACTGCAAGTTTCCTAAAAAGAAACTTAGCAACAAAGCTTCTGTGCATTCAGAGAATGCAAACACCTCAAAGGGGAGTTTCGGATTGGGCGGAGCGGCATTTAGAAGAAATGCCATAGCTCATTAGGGCATTTTCTTCACGCTCCACTTGCGTTACTGCTAAAAAAGCCCTTCTGAGCCAAGGGACTCCGCCCCTTTGGATACCCTTAAAACAATATTCAACTTATGGGCTACGCAGTATTACATATAGACAAAGCTCGTGGCAACGACTCGGCAATGACCGCACACATCGAGCGTACATTCGTGCCAAGTAATGTCGATGCAACTCGCACACACCTCAACCGTGAGTTGGTGCAATTTCCTGCAAATGTCACCAACCGCACGGAAGCCATAGAACACCGCATCTCCACAGCAAACATCTACCGTAAGGTGGCAGACAACCAAGTCAAGGCACTTCGCTTTATCCTCTCAGGGTCGCACGAGGATATGCTCAAACTTGAAAGCGATAATCGCTTAGGAGAATGGTGCGACAGCACGATGCAGTGGCTTTACACCACCTTTGGAAAGGAAAATGTAGTGGCAGCCACACTACATGCAGACGAGGAAACTCCGCATATTCACGCAACGGTAGTCCCCATCGTACAAGGGGAAAGACGGAAAGCCAAGACAGAAGCTGAGAATGGCAAGCGAAAGTACAAGACAAAGAAAGGCAAGGTACGACTTTGTGCAGATGATGTGCTTACTCCTAAGAAATTAGAGGAGTACCAAACCACATACGCAGAACAGATGAAAGCTTTCGGGCTGGAAAGAGGGGTGTACGGTTCGGAAGCCAAGCACCGCACCAATATGGAGTATTACAAGGAACTGCTCAAAGAGACGAAACAGAAACAACTTGAGGAGGAAGAGTTAATCAAGAAAATCAAGGAGTTGGAGAAGCAGGCAGGGAAACTTCGTGTAAAGGGGACACTCTACTCGCTTTTTGGGAATACGGAACTTGACAAGGCAGAAAAACGCGTCGGAGAGTTGGAATGGGAGATGGAGCAACAGAGGTTTCTTTCTGAAAAGGAGAATGCCGAAATCCGTAAGGAGGTTATACTCCTGCAAGATACCGTCAAAGCCAAAGACAAGACCATAGCTGAACAGCAAAAGGAAATCAAGGTGTATGAGGAAGAGCGAGGTTTTATCAAGCGATTCTTTCATAGCTTCTATCTCTTGCTTAATATTCGTTTGATGCTCCGCAAGATGGGATTTGATGATGATACAGTAGTGAAGATGCACCAAAGGCAGGTGGCAGTACGTAGTACGGCTACGGCATATTCAGGAATGTACAAATGCAACTTCACGGAGGAGAATGCAGAACTCCGTATCACGACTAACGAGAAGCGTCAGCCAATTCTTACTATCAATGGACTATCAGTTTCCGATTGGTGCGAACAGAAATGGCAACAACTCATTCACCGTAACCGCTCGCAACGACTGTAATCTCTTTTTTCTTTCACAGACAAGAAGAAAAACACGAAATAACGCTCACTTTTCCACACAAAGTGTTACCTTTGCGAGTGAAATAGTGAGCGTTCTTTGGTTATACAAAGCAATGAACTTTCAAGCATATCGCTCATTTCTAAATCGTTACCTATACGACCTGCATTTAATCGCAGAACCTTGTACTTTAGGCACTTAGCCCGAAATCATATTTTTTTACCGGACAGCCGGTCTATAGTCAAGTATTAAAGTTACTCGACAAGGAGAAAATTCTTCAAATAAGCCGCGAAA
>NZ_QFFX01000120.1:0-2892 GCF_023522295.1 Prevotella sp. TCVGH
TTCATCATTATCGTCACTATGAGGGTCTACGTCTGCTACCCTCTGTCTGTGAAGAGATAATAATTCAGCAGACCCTACTTAGATGTGATTCGAAGTGCATTTGAAATCGAAGAGGTAAAGATTGATAAGCCCGTAATCATCAAAAAATATGAAGAGAGAGGCTTTAAGGTTAAAGCTCTTCGCATTGATGGAGCTAATAAGCAAAAATACGCTATCAAGAAGAAAGCTATTTTGCGCGTAACAGATTTGAGTTACGAAAACATTAGACATATCACAGCCAGCAAACTTTTAGAGGTACTTGACCGTAACTTTGGCGGTGGATGGGACTCGTTATCGCAAAGCATTAAGGACATTATTGAAAGCGGATTCGACATCAGTACAACCACATTGCCGCAGAATAGACTGCATAACGCAGGAGGAATGTATGAGAAAAAAGTAAATGATGGCTTTGAAGTCTTAGAGATTGCAAAGGGAGCATGGGTAGAAGCGATCTTTGCTAAAGCGAAACCAGAGATGGAAAAGAAATCTTCAAAATTATCTTCTGCAAAATCTGATTCAGACGATGAATTCGACTTCAATGAAAAGAGAGCATTGGACGAAGGAAAAGACATAGAGGACAGCGAGGAAGATGATGACGACACGTTCGACGAAGACAAGCTTACCGAAGAAAGCTATCGCACTACATTTGATTCAGAACCAGAAGACTTAGACTTAGAAGCTGAAGATGTAGCAGACGATGAAGAATTCTAAATCTTAACTTTTTATACGCACAACAAATTAATATGAGAAGGTGTATTGATAGATACATCTTCTTTTTTTTATCTGATTCTAAAGGAGTGACATCAACAAACGGAAAGGTTAAACCGTAATTTTCATTCAAGACAAATGACAGAAGAACATCTAACGCAAAAAACTCTTACCTTTTCGGGGTAAGAGTTTCTATAAGTTGAGCGTTGATTGTTTCCTAATCTTTGTTGAGTCGTTTGCGCTCAGTATGGTCGAGTGTAGTTTTTCGCATGCGCATACTCTTGGGAGTTACCTCCAAAAGTTCGTCAGCCTTGATATATTCAAGACATTCTTCCAAGCTCATCTCCACCTTAGGTATCACACGAGCCTTGTCATCAGAGCCGCTGGCACGAACGTTTGTAAGCTGTTTGGCTTTGGTTACATTGATGACCAAGTCGTTATCATGCACATGTTCGCCTACCACTTGACCCGCATACACCTCTTCTCCTGGGTCGATAAAGAACTTACCACGGTCTTGAAGCTTATCAATAGAATAAGCGTATGCCGTACCTGTCTCCATGGCAATCATACTTCCGTTGACACGACGTGTAATTTCGCCCTTGAAAGGCTGATACTCCTTAAAGCGATGTGCCATAATAGCTTCGCCTTGTGAGGCTGTCAACACATTGGTGCGAAGTCCCATGATGCCTCTTGAGGGTATGTCAAATTCTATATTTGTACGTCCTCCTTGGCTTTCCATCGATGTCATTTCTCCCTTTCGACGCGTCACCATGTCAATCATTTTGCTGGAGAACTCTTCTGGAACATTAATGGTTAGCTCTTCAATAGGTTCGTAACACTTCCCTTCTATCTCCTTGTAAATAACCTGAGGTTGTCCCACTTGCAGTTCATACCCTTCGCGTCGCATGGTTTCTACCAGCACACTAAGGTGCAAAACTCCACGTCCGCTCACAATCCACTTATCGGTTGCATCCTCGAAAGGACGTACCCGAAGTGCCAAGTTCTTTTCCAATTCCTTGTTTAGGCGGTCGTTGATGTGGCGCGAAGTAACGTATTTTCCTTCCTTCCCAAAGAATGGCGAATCGTTAATTGTGAACAACATGCTCATCGTTGGTTCATCAATAGCGATGGGAGGTAATGGTTCTGGATTTTCAAAGTCGCAAATCGTGTCGCCAATTTCGAACTTCTCAAGACCTATAACTGCACAAATATCACCGCTGTCCACATGGTCAGTCTTCACGTGAGACATTCCTTCAAAGGTGTGAAGTTCTTTAATTTTTGTGCGTTCTTGCGTCCCGTCACGGTGACAAATGGTAACATTCATCCCGCCAGTAAGTACACCTCTATGCACTCTACCTACAGCAATACGCCCTGTATAGTTGGAATAATCTAAGCTGGTAATCAGCATTTGCGGTGTTCCCTCAAGCTGCTTCGGGGCTGGAATAACTTCTACGATTTTATCTAACAGATATTCGATATTGTCTGTGGGCTGCTTCCAATCTTCAGACATCCATCCATTTTTGGCAGAACCGTAAACAACAGGGAAATCTAATTGATCTTCTGTCGCATTCAAAGAGAACATCAAATCGAATACCATCTCATATACTTCATCGGGACGACAATTCGGTTTGTCCACCTTGTTTACTACCACGATGGGTTTTAGACCAATCTGTAATGCCTTTTGCAGCACAAACCGAGTCTGTGGCATCGGTCCTTCGAAAGCATCCACCAACAAAATACAGCCGTCTGCCATATTGAGTACACGTTCCACTTCACCACCAAAATCAGAGTGACCGGGAGTATCTATAATATTAATTTTTACACCTTTCCAGTTGATAGAAACGTTCTTGGAGAGAATCGTGATACCTCGTTCACGTTCCAAATCGTTTGAGTCTAATACCTGTCCACTGTTATCCTGTCCATCACGGAACAATTTTCCTGCTAACATCATCTTATCTACCAACGTAGTTTTACCGTGGTCGACATGAGCAATGATTGCAATATTTCTAATGTCTTGCATGTTTTAATCCTTAAAACGTTATTCCGTGCAAAGGTAATGCTTTTAATTCATAATTCTTCTATGTTGCTTTCCAAATAATTGGAAAATATTTGTAATTTATTAACTGTTCATTATCATTCACTTAG
>NZ_QFFX01000121.1:0-2879 GCF_023522295.1 Prevotella sp. TCVGH
GCTAAGTGAATGATAATGAACAGTTAATAAATTACAAATATTTTCCAATTATTTGGAAAGCAACATAGAAGATATGATTTTACAAAATAAACAACATCCTTGTAATACCCTTTCATTTTGAAAAGGTTGCTTTCCATTCTGACAAAGCGAAATCTTTATTTTTTGCAAACAACTGTCATCTCTTTTTCATAGGTTTGTATTTATCCTTGTACTTATCTCTCCACGGCAATTCTGATGTTGAACCTCCACCACCAGTGCCTACGTGTGGTTTTGCGGCTTCGCCTGTTGCCAGTTCGATGGCAGCACTTAGTAAATGGGATTGTATCTCGCAGACTTGCTCGGTAGCACTGAAACAGGCGTTGACAAACTCGTGTTCTGTTAGTTCCCTATTGCTGAAGGCGTGCAATCGCTTGTCGCTGTCACTAAGGTAAGTTACAGCGGTATGCTCAATCTACTTAACCCTGGTCCAGATTTTTAGGGTGACGGTATAAGAGTTGTTGCCGAAGAAACGATGACCGATGGGGTCCGCTCCTAATGATAGCCAGTATCGCTGAGGATTGGCCTTACGGTCAAGTTCGTCAATCCTGTTCTTCTGCCTCTCAATGACAGCATCCTTCTCGGTTGCCTTCCGCTCTGCGATTTCCGCACGCTTGATGGCAGCGTCGATTTCTTTCTGATAGGCATTCCTCTGTTTGGCGATGTCAGATTCATGCTTCTGTTTTAGAGAGACTTTCTCCGCCTCCAGTTTTGCAATCTTAACTCGGAGTTTTGCCAGTTCCTCGTTTTTTTGATGCCAGTTCTTTTCTTTCCTTGGCAAGATCGCCTTTACCAAATAGAGCGAATATTGTACTCTTGCCCTCCTTGGTCTTCTCCACCTCATCCTGCAACTTGGCGATGTTCTCCTCAAACTGTTGCATCTGCTGCTTGTAGTTGGTTGATGTGGCAATATGTCTGGCAGTGGAACATACAATGCCACGCTTTAGGCCGAACTCACTCATGGCAGCAGCGTATGTATTTTGATACTCATGAAGTCTGGCGCGTTTGAGCACGTCATCTGCTGACAGCCGTGGCCCAGACTTGGTGTTGTACTTCTTCTCTCCCTCTCGTTCATGGTGTTGCCTTTCGGCAGTGACGATGGGTACGATGGTGGCATGCAGGTGTGGAGTCTTCTCGTCCATGTGCAGCACACATGATACAACATTTTCCTTGCCAAAGGTCTCATGCAACCATTTGAGGTTGACTTCCATCCACCTGTCCAGTCTTCCTTCCTCCTGTATCGTCATCATCTGTTCGTGTGTCCCTGTCAGGATGACAATGGAATTATAAAACTGTCACCAAATGGAAAAGTCATTACTCCTCCAAAATATTGCGATATTACAGCCATTGGCTATGACTTGTATTTGTGCAAGACAGATGATATTAGAGGTGAGGTTCTGAATGGTAAAGGCATAAGAGTAAGATAAAACTTATCACAGTAGATTGGAAAAACACGAAGACTCTCTATAATCGAGTAGGTGATAAACACCTATGATTAGTGTTTACCTCCTACTCGATTTTAGTTCCGTAATTTGCACCTTGTCAACTTTTAACTTTGTTATTAATCATTATTGTTCAATAACGGTTCTTTTTCTAACGATATGCTGTTTTTGCTAAAAAATAACATAAAAGTTGTTATAATATATCCTCAAATCCGCAACTAAGCCCTTGAACGTCCTTATTGCGTTTACACGTCCTCTCATTACTGAATTTGCAGATAATTTGAACTTGAAGCACCCACTTCTGCCTACAATATCCCCTTACCCCACAATGTGACTTGAGGCAATACACAATATCATTCCCATAAGTTGTAGGCATTATCCAAAACCAGTCTGGAAAACATCTGCGTAAGCATTATTACTAGTATAGATATTCAGCACATACCGCCTTGACGTCCTGATCCACTTGGCTGGTACAGAGATAGACCTGAAGACAAACGCTTTTATGCGACTTGTTGCATTGAGTCCGAACTTCTTTACGTCAAGTCTTTGAATAATGGCCTTGTAAAAGTTACGGATAAGTGCTGTAAGAAGAAGGAACACTGTATTCTCTGCCATGAAGGATTTGGGCAATCTGTCCCACCCGAAACCATTGTTCATATCATCGAAGATACGTTGGATTTCATCCTTCGTTTTCTCGCCATGGCATAATTAAAGCGAGCTTTATTCTGCTCATTTGGCTTAACGAAAACGTTCCTTTCCTCCACGAAGGTTATAGAACTCGACAATTTCTCTTACGGAAGAATCATAGTCGTCAGTCAGGATACAACGGTATGTGTATTCTCCTTCCCAAAAATCCTGCACACCATCCTTCCGTTTCTGTCTTTGAATCACAAGTCGATATGCTTTACCTTTCCACTTCTCAACAAGGATAGAGTTCAATTCAAACTCAATGCCATTGATTTCCTCAGTTTTCCAGCCTTTGAGAGCAAAGGTGTCAGTGTAGATCGAACTGCAGCGGTTAGCACGGATATAGAAAGACTTGCAGTGTTTTTCTATTTCCTCCACGATTTCCTCGGAACATGATCCACAATCAGCTCTGAAGCGATTGATAGTGAGCCCATTCTGTTCAAATCTCTCAAAGAACCTCTTCAGCGTGTCCTTCTGATGGAAACGAACATTTGTGTTACCATCGCTATTCTCTATACCAACTATCAAATCGCCAATAACCGCCACGCCAGGGCGATAACCAAGGAACTTCTTGTATGTAGGCTTTGCATCATACTTTTCTGTCTCTATGAACTGATGGTCGAAATCAACATCATACATCTCACCCTCTTTCAGTTGGCCAGATGCAAATATACAATTGAGCAATAAAGTATTGAGAGTGTCAGCCGTATTGAA
>NZ_QFFX01000122.1:0-2740 GCF_023522295.1 Prevotella sp. TCVGH
TAAGTGAATGATAATGAACAGTTAATAAATTACAAATATTTTCCAATTATTTGGAAAGCAACATAGAAGATATGAAGTTAATTCTATCAGGGAAATGGAAGATATTTTACCTGACAGTATTATTAAGAAGTTTTCGCGCCCATTCCTTCATATATGCGATTTGGGGTGTATTCAATATGGTCTTCTTAGAAATGCACTAAAAGGTATTTTCTGTATTAATGCAATAACCTTCAGAAAAGAAGAAGTTGCATACATCAAGCATGGGAAAGATGACTGGGTTGAAATTACATTAAAAGATGGTACAAAAGTAACACCTCGAAATGAGGATGAAAATTTAATCATCCGCTGGTGCTTCGGAGGCAATCCTTCAGGAGTCCATTATACGAATATCAAAAAACCTGTGGAAACAGAAGAGGATTAAGTAAAGAATAAAAAAAATACCAGAATAAAGTAATATAAACTAAACATATTATTGTATCTTTGCACCGTAAAAGATACATTATGACAAAGTTTACTAAAGCTAACTGGATGACCAGAGCATTACAAGAGAAGTTAAACGTGGTGGGCGAGCAATTCCGCCTTGCCCGATTGCGCCGAGACCTGACGATGGACCAGGTGGCTCAACGTGCGCAATGCACAAGGCTTACCCTATCACGTTTGGAGAAAGGTGAGCCTACAGTGTCTCTCGGTGTGGTAATGCGAGTGCTCAATGCCCTGCAACTCGAAGATGACATTCTTCATTTGGCTAAAGATGATGAGTTAGGACACATGATACAGGACTTGGGTATCAAGAATAAGAAACGAGCTTCAAAAAGATAACACATGGAAAAGTTAGATGTTATAGCCAGTTTCGACTGGATGGATAAAGAAGAGAAAGTTGGCTCTCTTGGGCATGAATACCTAAGAGGTTCTGACGTGTTCTCTTTTGAGTTTGATAAAACATGGCTCAAACGCTATCCCAAGATAGATTTTGGATGTGATCTTCGCCCTTACACTGGCGTACAATATAGCCAGGGCAATCATATCTTCGGTTGCTTCTCTGATACCCTTCCTGACAGATGGGGTCGACGGTTGATAGACCTCCGTGCCTCACTGGAGACAGAAGGGAAAGCAAGCCATACCTTATCTGATTGGGACTATCTCAAAGGTGTGGAAGATGAGATGCGTATGGGTGGTTTCCGCTTTCAAGACCCAACAGACGGTTCATTTATCAGCTCTACCCCCAGTTACAGTGTTCCACCTGCCATACACATTGACGAACTTTTGCAAGCAGCCAAGGAGATTGAGAAAAGCGAATACAAGCATTTGGAGCCTGAAAAGAAATGGGTACAACGACTCTTTCAGCCTGGTTCCTCGATGGGAGGCGCACGTCCGAAGGCTTGTGTGCAAAGTGGCGGTCAGCTTTATCTTGCCAAGTTCCCTTCCATCAATGACGACATCAACGTATCTCAATGGGAACACTTTGCCCATCTGATGGCTAAGGAGTGTGGCATCACCGTAGCAGAAACACAAGTCATCAAAGCTGGCACAGGCCAGGACATACTTCTGTCTAAGCGATTTGACAGAACCGAAGACAACAAGAGAATCCACATGGCTTCCTCGCTCACCGTCCTCGGCCTTACTGACGGCGACGGACAAAGGAATGGCAAAGGCTATTTGGATATAGTGGACTTTATCATTTCAGGCGGTGGCAACCATATAGAGGCTAACTTGGAAGAGCTATACAAGCGAGTGGCCTTCAACATCTGTATTGGCAATACCGACGATCACTTTAGGAATCATGCCTTCCTGCTTGGTAAGGATGGCTGGGAATTGTCCCCTGCCTATGACATGAACCCAACGAACAGTATGTTTCAGGCATTGCTTATCGATGCCAATACAAATGAAAGCTCCCTCAACCACCTTTACAATGCCCATGAGCTTTATATGCTGGATGAGACCACCGCAAGAGGCATTATCATGGATGTAACAAGGAACATGAAGTATTGGGAGAGTATGGCAGAGGACATAGGACTTCCCCGACGAGAGATAACATACTTCACAGATCGTTTTGAACAGGGTATGGAATTTCAATATGGAGCAGGTCTTCGTCGATGAGATTAAATTAGGGAGGCATTCTATCTGCCTCCCATTTTGCTTATACTGTATTAAAACATCATTCATGCTTTTATGCAAGATAACTTAACATAAAAGCAAAACAACAAATAAGCATAAAAACAAAATATATACTTTCCAAGCAAGCATAAAGTTTGCCAAACAAGAAATTTGATTTTATGTAAAACAAAAAATCATGCCTTTTTTCTTGCAACATTGGCCGACTTTTTCTATCTTTGCAACATCATATTAATTGCTCTCCCCCTTTGTTCGGGTGTCAAGGCAGACTTGTACTGTTGTGAGCGAATTACATGTTATGGGGTCCCTCTCCAATGGGTATTTGCCCAAGTGACCTACCAAACTATGGAGATTGTTGTTTTAGCAGGTTTTCTTTAAAACCGCAACAATCACGCCCTAAGTGGGTGCATAGTTTAGTAACGTGTATTTAAATATGATAAAAATGAAGAAAAATTATTTTTTGATTGCAGCAATGGCAGCGAGTCTATCTTTGCCAGTGTCCTTTACCTCGTGTGGTTCTAACGGCTACGATGACGGTATTGAAGCTATTGAGGGTCAGTCGTAAAACCCAGTTGCACCCCTCCTCTCATGCACATAATTTCATAAGCCTGTAAAGGAAGAAAGGAAT
>NZ_QFFX01000123.1:0-2527 GCF_023522295.1 Prevotella sp. TCVGH
GCCGGAGGCGCGAAGCCTCCGAAGAGCGGCATCCGACTTGTCTCCGTGTGTTAGCCTTTGCAAACATAGTAACTTACCAATTAAAAGGTTGCTTGTAAAGAAAATGAATAGGTACGAGCAAAAGGATAATCTAATCCTCTTTCTACCTTCACTGTCGATGCACGAAAAATGTCATTCATATAAAAACTAACTTTCAACTGAGAAATTTTAAGACGAGTTAATAATTCCGTATTACGAAAATCATAACCAATATTCAAAGTTGAAAAACGAAGTTCATTTAAATCTTGTACAAAACGTGAACTGGGCTTAGTTACTTTAGCAGGACTATAAGAGAAATCTACGATATCACCAGGTTGCTTCCATACCGCATCGTATATTCGCTTATCAACATTTAATCCTACATATGCATTTTCTACACGATTTACCAAAGTTTGATTATAAACTTGTCCTCCTAATTGATAGTAGAAAGACATATTCATAAAAACTCCTTTATAATCAACATTAACTCCAAAAGTTCCTGTATATTTTGGCATTGCATCTCCACAAACCACTTGATCTTCCGTTCTCCAAACCATCGTCTTGTCGCCATTTTTGGTTAAATACACTTCATCGCCTGTAGCAGGATCTATACCTAAAGATCGCACAGCCCATATTGCATTCATAGATTCACCCTCAATAAAATGCAATTGAGGCTTATTCGTTTTTCCTCCTTGAATTTCACTATCTACTTCATCATTATAACTCTTTAATGCGTTAGATATCTTTTTTAACTTGTTTGAGTTTTTCGCAATAGAAAAAAATGTACTTAAATACCTATTACTTGCGGGGTCATACAATAAATGTGCATTTAATTTAAGTTCCATACCTTTATTTTCAGTACTTCCCAAATTTTCCATATAGCTACGGAACCCCATTGATGGAGGTATCGTAAGAGCCAGGAGTTGATCTTCTGTTTTCTGTGTATAATAATCATACCGGACGCTTAAACGGTTCATCACATTAATATCAACACCTATATTATAATCTAACGTTTTCTGCCATTTTAAATTATCATTTGGCAGAGCCATTAAATATGAACCTATCCAATTATCGTAAACTTGTGTTTGATAATAACCAAATGTAGCTAAAGCTTGATAAGAACTGAAGTTATGTGCACCAGTATAGCCCGTGGATGCTCTTAACTTAAATTGCTTTAACCAAGACGCATTTTTAAGGAAATGTTCTTTGTGTAAATTCCACCCTAAACCAGCAGCCCAGAAGTGTCCCCAACGGTTTTCTTTTCCAAAAAGAGAAGAGGCACTTGCTCGATAAGATAAATCAGCCAAATAGCGATCATCGTAAGAATAGTTCAATGCTGACAAAAAACTAATAGAACGGTTAATACCTTCACTTCCAGAAAAAGGTTGAATGTTATCTGGTTTTAATCCCGATGCAATAAAATTAATCCTGTCATTCGGAAAACCTATTACTTTAAACTGGGTTGATTCAGATTGATTCTGCTGCATGCTCCAACCCGCATTTACGAGTAACTGATGTTTTTTCAAATATAAAGAATAATTTGCTGTTAAATCTGCAGAAATAGAACTGGACTCTCCATTCGATTTGCTATACTGCCCTTTTTCAAAAGTTCGTTCCTCTGAATATCCTAAAAAGTAGGTATGGGATGCTGGATAAAAATCTTCTCTTTTATTGAAGATTTTAGTTAATCCTAATCGACCTCTTAATTTTAAGGTCTCTAATATTTGCCATTCAATATAAAAGTTATCTGTTAAACGCGTATATTTACTAAAATTTTTAGTGCCAATCGTCGTATTCCATAAGGGGTTTCCTTTAGTAACTCCAATTAATCCACCCCCACCTGTTGAACCTGCAACCTTTTTAAGATTACCAGCTTCATCGTATGGAGTCCAATATGGATTTAGTTCTGCATACTCTGAGAATGAGCCATAAGGAGAATCATCTGCATGATTTAAGCTTGTATTGAATTGATTGCGAAATAATAAATTCTTATATCGATAAGAAAGAACAAATCCTCCAGAAAAAGTTTTACGATCAGAGCCTTTCATTACTCCTTTGATATCGTTGTATAATAAATCCACTCCATATCTAATTCGCTCATCACCACCTTCTAAATAAACTGAATGTCTATGTCCTAATCCTGTGTGTAAGGGTTGAGCTAACCAGTCAGTATCTACACCGCGGGCAATTTCCGCTTGTATGCTGTTTAAATATTGCTCCCAAAACCATGGATCTGAATATACTCCATGTTTTTTATCTACTTCAAACTTTTCTTGAGCATTACAAAGATTATAGCCTGTCAAATCTGGAATTGTTAAGTTCAAATCTCCTTTATACGAAATTCTTAATTTACCGGTTTCAGGTTTTCTGGTTTCAATCACAACGACACCATTTGCTGCTTTTGATCCATAAATAGCTTTAGCGGCAGCATCTTTTAACCCAAATCGGTCATTAGAAAAAGCTTCTTGTCATTTTCTAATGACCGCCATTAGAAAAACAGCATTGTATA
>NZ_QFFX01000124.1:0-2507 GCF_023522295.1 Prevotella sp. TCVGH
AAAGGGTTAATAGTGAACGTTGTTCAATTTTGTTCATAAAAAAAACGCACTGTTCTTTTCTTGAACAGTGCGCTTCGTTAGTGGAGGGGTGTATATCCATATATATAATATGGTACTTTCGTTTTCTCATACTCTTGTATTTTCTTTGCTGCAAAGGTACGAGGTGTGAAGAAGTTTTGCAATACCTAAAAGTAAGTATTTATCTTGCCACTTTCTTTCCACCTATTATATATATACCCTTTGGCAAATGCTGGAGGGCTTTCCAGCCTGTGCCCACCTTCACACCACGAAGGTTGTATATGGGCAGATTTTCTTGGTTGATTGATATTCTGGTAAAAGTACCGTGTAAATGTGATATCTGATTCATTGGCTTTCTCTTATAGTGGAAGTTTTTTTTTGCACATCACATCTTCCTCTCATTTTTTTTCCCACTTTTTCCCACTATTTCCTCACAGTGTGAGCGTTTGGTTTTATCAGTTTAATTTTGCCAATATATAACATTATATATTCATTAAAATGTAATATTTATGGAACTAAACAACAATGACAACTATGTGCTGGTCTTGGAAGACCGCACGGAAGTGAAGAATGAGCATGAAGCGGGAAAATTTTCCGTAGTTTCCGGTATTGACGACAAGGGCAACCTTAAAACCACTGAAGCAATTGCTGCCAATCAGGCAGCGTTCCTAAAGTTCAACAACAAGGACGGACTTCTAAAGAACTTCATGTCCAATTTCCTCAAACAGTTTAATAACCCTACTCGTTTCGGACTGTACAAGGTAGTAGCAAGCAACGTTGAGCAGAGCGTGGACAACCTGCGCACCATGCTGCAAAACCGTGAGAAACCTGAAAGCAAACAGCAGCTGACAGAGATTGGAGTATCCTTTGACGATTATTTGCCGAAAAAGAAGAACGTCACAGTCATTGATGAATCGAAGATCGATTGGAAGCAACTCGACAACCTCGGTCTTACCCGTGAACGACTGGAACAAAGCGGAGAGTTAGAAAAGATGCTTTCTTGGCAGAAGAGTAACCTTGTTACTATTGCCGTACCTATTGGTGATACAACTATCTACACCGAAGCACGTCTTGCATTTCGTACGGACGACAACGGCAATATCGGCTTGGCTATCCACCCTTTACGCAAGGAGCCACAGCTCGACTTCCCCTATATGGGCTACAAGTTCTCTCCTGAAGAAAAGGAGCAATTACTCACTACGGGTAATCTGGGCAAGACCATCGAGGTAACACCCAAGAATGCCGAACCATTCTCTGCATACGTATCTATTGACCCGCAAACGAATGAAATCATCGCCCTGCGTGCCGACCGTGTGAACATTCCCAAGGAGATCAAGGGCGTGACACTCTCCGATGCACAGTACAAAGAGCTTGTAGAAGGCAAAGCCGTGAAGGTGGAAGGTATGACTGCCAAGAGCGGCAAGTCTTTCAACGCCACCTTGCAGGTCAATGCCGAGCGAAAGGGCATTGAATTTATCTTTGGCGATAACAAGAGTTTAAGAGAACGACAGGAACACAAACAGACACAGCAGCAAAGTGTCCCACATAAGCTTTGCGGCTTGGAGTTATCAGAAAAACAGCGTGAAGCCTTGGATAGCGGTCGCACACTCTATTTGAAAAACATGGTCGATAAGGAGGGAAACTCCTTTAACGCCTACGTTCGTATAGACAAGGAGCAGAACCGCCCACGTTTTTACAAGTGGAATCCTGACAAGAAGCAGGAAACTGGCAAAGAAAAAGTAGTTGCCGTGGCGGAAGAACACAAGACGCAGGTAGCCGTGAACAACCACGGCAAGACCAACGAAGCTACGAAGAACGTGAAAGAGCCATTGAAGACTGGGCAGACACAGCCCACTGCCGCCCAAAAACAGAAACAGGACGAAAACAAACAGAAGAAGTCCCGTGGACGCAAGATGTAACCCTTAAAGCCAAACCCAACTATGATTACTTGTATTATCGCTGAGAAACCCTCGGTAGCCAGAGATATAGCCCGCATTGTTGGGGCAACAAACAAGCAGGATGGATATATGGAAGGAAGTGGGTATCTCGTTACATGGGCAATGGGACACCTTATTACCCTTGCCATGCCTGAAGCCTACGGTTTTGCAGCCTATAAAGCCGAAGACCTGCCCATCCGTCCCAATCCTTTCCAGTTAATCGTCCGTCAAGTGCGCAGGGACAAGGAATTTGTATCAGATCCTGCTGCATTAAAGCAACTTAAGGTCATCCGTTCCTGCTTTGACAAAGCAGACCGCATCATTGTAGCCACCGATGCAGGGCGTGAAGGTGAGTTGATCTTTCGCTACATTTATCAACATCTTGGTTGCAGAAAGCCTTTCGACCGTCTTTGGATTTCATCACTGACAGACAAAGCTATCCGTGAAGGACTTTCCAATCTTAAGCCGGGAAGCCATTACGACAATCTCTATTATTCCGCCAAGGCAAGAAGCGAAGCCGACTGGCTCATGGGCATCAATGCAAGCCGTGCA
>NZ_QFFX01000125.1:0-2467 GCF_023522295.1 Prevotella sp. TCVGH
GCTAAGTGAATGATAATGAACAGTTAATAAATTACAAATATTTTCCAATTATTTGGAAAGCAACATAGAAGTTATGAGAAAGGTTTTCATTCATGTGCTTTGGAGGATATTAATTATTGTATCAATCCTGTTAGTTTTGGCATTTACTGCCATTTGGAAAGGATGGATAGGATATATGCCTGATGTAGAAGATTTACAAAATCCGATTAGTAGGTTTGCTACACAAGTATATTCTGCAGACGGAAAGGTGCTTGGAACATGGAATTTCAATAAGGAAAATAGAATCGTCATACCATATTCTAAAATATCTCCACACTTGGTACATGCTTTAGTAGCCACAGAAGATGAGCGTTTCTATGAACATTCAGGGATTGACTTTATTGCTTTGGCGCGCGCCATTGTTAAGAGAGGTATTTTAAGACACGAAAATGCTGGGGGTGGTTCTACCATTACACAGCAATTGGCAAAGCAGTTATATTCTGAAACCGCCCACAGTACGTTGGAAAGAGTATTGCAAAAGCCCATAGAGTGGGTGATTGCGGTGAAGTTGGAACGAAACTATACCAAGGAAGAAATCATTGCCTTGTATCTTAATTATTTTGACTTTCTACACAATGCCGTGGGTATCAAAACTGCATCTAACACCTATTTTAATAAAGAGCCCAAAGATTTGACCATCAATGAGGCGGCAACTTTGATAGGTTTATGCAAGAACCCTTCGCTCTTTAATCCTGTGAGATATCCTCAACGGTGTACGGAGCGGAGGAATGTCGTGTTGAGTCAGATGCAAAAAGCGGGCTATTTGTCAAAAGCAGAATATCATCAACATGCCGATGAAAAATTGGTATTAGACTTTCATCGCATCGATCATAAGGACGGATCTGCTACATATTTCCGAGAATTTCTGCGTCAATACATGATGGCAACGCATCCTCAACGCTCCGATTATCCTTCTTGGAATCAAAATCAGTATGTCTTCGATTCCATTGCATGGGTCTCCGACCCGCTGTATGGATGGTGTAATAAAAACTTTAAGAAAGATGGTAAGCCCTATAATGTCTATACAGACGGCTTAAAAGTCTTTACGACGATTGACTCAAGAATGCAACGTTATGCAGAAGATGCTGTGTATAATCATGTTGTGAAGTTTTTACAACCTGCTTTTACAAAGGAAAATTCTAAAAAAGCAAATGCACCTTTTACAAGTGCACTGACGCAGAAGGAGATAAGAGCGATACTTAATAGATCGATGAGAGGTAGTGAACGTTACCGTGTCATGAAGGCTTCAGGAGCTACGGATGCAGAGATTCAAAAAGCATTTAGAACGCCTGTGGATATGAGTATCTTTACATTTCATGGGGATGTAGATACAACGATGACTCCCATGGATTCTATTCGATACTACAAATCGTTCTTGCGAGCAGGGTTCATGAGTATGGAACCGCAAACGGGGCATGTGAAAGCGTATGTCGGTGGACTTGACTATAATCATTTTATGTATGACATGGTGATGAGTGGACGACGCCAAGTAGGCTCTACCATTAAGCCTTTCTTGTATTCATTAGCTATGGAAAACGGTTTTTCTCCTTGTGACCAAGCGCCGAATGTACAACGAACATACATTGTAGCAGGTAAACCTTGGACGCCAAGGAATACCAGTCGACGACGCTATGGACAGATGGTTACGTTGAAGTGGGGATTGGCTAATTCGAACAACTGGATATCTGCCTACCTGATGAGCAGATTAAATCCACAACAATTTGTTGGTATGTTGAACGATTTTGGAATCAAAAATCCTGAAATCCATCCATCTATGGCGCTTTGTTTAGGACCATGTGAGGTCTCTGTTGCCGAGATGGTGAGTGCCTATTCAGCGTTTGCAAACCATGGTATCCGTACTGCACCCATGTTTGTTTCAAAGATTGAGGATAATGAAGGAAATGTCATTGCAACTTTTCAACCACGCATGAATGAGGTCATTAGCGAGGAAAGCGCCAATAAGATGCTTGTTCTTCTGCAGGCTGTTGTTGAAGGTGGTACAGCTGGACGTTTGCGATTCAAATATCACATTGATGGTGAAATAGGAGCGAAGACAGGTACTACCAATCGAAATTCGGATGCTTGGTTTATGGGCTTCACGCCACAGTTAGTGAGTGGCTGTTGGGTAGGTGGTGAAGACCGTGATATCCACTTTGATTCTATGCGCATGGGACAAGGTGCCACCATGGCATTGCCTATTTGGGCGTATTACATGAAACGCATTTATCGTGATAAGTCGCTTGGTTATCGGGCAGATGCGTCCTTCGGTCTACCAGAAGGATACAACCCATGTCATCAAGACGATGCGAATATGGATGAATTTGGTATTGACGAAGTTTTTGAGTAGAACATCTGGCTTATATGACAAAAATGTGCATAATTTAGAGTCGTTTTCTTTTATGTGACAAAAATGTGCATGGAATCTTCT
>NZ_QFFX01000126.1:0-2408 GCF_023522295.1 Prevotella sp. TCVGH
GTGTGACTAGAAAGTTACATGAGTGGCTGTCAAGCAATGACTTGACCTGCTGTTTCGTCAGTAGTAGCCTATGGGCAAATGCAGTCTTTAAGGGATTGTGTTAAGCTGCCCAGACAAGGTAGCCCTGTCGCAAGACGCAGAAAGAACCGTGAGGGGATTTCAATAACTGCCAGTGTTAGGCGGTTGGGGAGCTTGGCTGAAAGGTATGGTTAGCGATAGCGAACTGTTGATAAACGTCGTTAAGTCGAACAAGCTAAAGACACTATAAGGCTTGAACCAAAAAGGTAAAGTGGTTGGCTATCCTTGTGAACTTTGAGGATACACGAACATCGGAACCACCGGCGGAGAGACAGAACCTAACCCTTTCATGGCACTCATGTAAAACTAGGTAAGCCCATATGTTTCCTATTAACCAAATAGGTAAGCCAACCGCAAGGAAAGCAGAATGATATGTGGGTAGAAGATTGTGGAAAAAGCGAATGCTGTCTTGTAATGAGACAGATACGGATTGAGTTACAGGTCACGTGATGGCATGAATAATATCATCCGACACGAAAGTGGGCAGACTTCCACGTTAGGTAACACTTTTACAATAACTTTTAGAACTTCTCAAAGAAGGAATGCAAATGAACGAACGTAACATAAAAACATCGTGTGCGCCTACTGACAATAGTGGGGGCTGGACTTCCATTGACTGGAACAGAGCCGAAGCTGCTGTTAAGAAGCTACAAGTTCGCATTGTAAAAGCGCAGAAAGAAGGTAAGTGGAACAAGGTAAAAGCATTGCAATGGACACTTACCCACTCGTTTTACGCTAAGGCATTAGCAGTAAAACGTGTGACTTCCAATCAAGGCAAGAACACTTCGGGAGTGGATAAAGTCCTTTGGACAACAGACATGTCGAAGTATAAAGCCATTGACACACTACGAAAAAGAGGGTATAAACCTCAACCTTTAAAACGTGTTCATATCAAGAAAAGTAATGGAAAACTCCGCCCTTTAGGAATACCCACAATGAAAGACCGAGCTATGCAGGCTCTTTATGCCATGGCACTTGAGCCAGTTGCAGAAACAAAAGGAGACAATTTCTCCTATGGATTTAGAAAAGGAAGAAGCACTGCGGACGCTATGATAAGAATTCATACACTACTTTCAAGGAGATTTTCTCCTGAATGGGTATTGGAGGGTGACATCAAAGGATGCTTTGACCACATAAGCCACGAATGGTTATTGGAAAATATCCCTATGGACAAGACCATGCTGAAGAAATGGCTGAAATGTGGTTTTATCTTCAAAGATGAACTTTTCCCAACAGAAGAGGGTACACCGCAAGGTGGCATAATCTCTCCTATCTTGGCAAACATGGCACTTGATGGAATACAAGATTTACTCGCAAAGAATTTCCCTATAACAACTAAGAATGGAAAGGAAATTCGTCACAAAATAAATCTTGTAAGATATGCTGATGATTTCATTATCACAGGTGATAGCGAGGACATTCTCAGAGAAGAAGTTAAGCCACTTATTGCGAATTTCTTGGCAGAAAGAGGACTAACACTATCCGAAGAGAAAACTCTCGTTACACACATTGACAATGGATTTGATTTTCTCGGATTTAATGTCAGGAAATATAATGGAACACTGCTCACGAAACCATCAAAGGACAGAGTGAAGAAATTTACCGCAAAGATTAAGGATGTGATAAAGAAAAACTCGTCCGCAACCCAAAGCGACCTTATCTTCACGCTCAATCCTATCATTAAAGGGTGGGGAAATTATTATCAATTCTGTGCCGCTACTGAAACATTCAGAAAGACGGACAATGCTATTTTCCAAAAGATTTGGAGATGGTGTTTGCGCAGACATCACAACAAGGGGCTTGCATGGATTAAAAACAGATATTTCCATAAGATGGGAAACAGAGATTGGATTTTCTCCACGGAAGTAAGTAGAAAGAACGGTAATTTCTACCATTCTCTTGTATCACTTACTGACATCAAAATTAAGAAATATCCACAACTCAAAGCTGCTTATAATCCATTTGACCCAGCATGGGATGATTATACCGAACAGAGGGCTGTAACCAAAATGAAATTCAGTCTAAAGGGACGGAAATCTCTCATCTACATATGGGAAAAACAAGAAAGGAAATGTCCGTTATGTGGTCAACCCATAACAAAGCAGACTCCTTGGCGCACGATGTTTACAGAAGATAATAAGACCCGATTATTGGTACATGATAAATGTTATCGTAGTTATGTGTATAAGAAAAGAAGTAAATAACTTTCTGACTATGCGAATTTGCTATATAAAAGCAAGCCATAGTTTGCTTGAGCCGTATGAGGGGAAACTCTCATGTACGGTTCTTAGAGGGGAAAGCCCCCGAGAGGGGGCTGACCTACTCGATCC
>NZ_QFFX01000127.1:0-2300 GCF_023522295.1 Prevotella sp. TCVGH
CATGGCAAAAACCTGGGCAACAAAATGTTGCTCAGGAACTTATAAAAATAATTATCAATTATGTTGCGGAATTAAGGCTCACCTCAAAAGGGTTTCCTGTAGAACTTTCATTTGAGTTTCTAACCATACAAACAGAACAGAAATCTTTCTGAAGACATGATTTGCATTCTTGAATATCTTTACGTCGTATAGAGCGCAATTTTTTTATTTCCTCCGATTTAAGCCAAATATTCTTAAGTGTATCGTGGTTTAGATTTCCCACAATTCTGTCAGACCAGCCTACACAAGGGTAGACATTTCCTTGAGGACTAATGCAAATAGAAGAATTACAAACACTGCAAATATAATCGTCTGCAGATTTCTTTTTATTATCTGCGATTTCTTTTTCAAGATCTTCAATATAAGAAGAGTCATTAGTCATCTTATCTGCAATAAATTCGTATAGTTCCTCGTTTGATACTCGACAGTTCAAATTTTCCTTATCGTGATTGTATTTGGCAATGATGGAATAGTCGAACCCCAATGGAACTTTTTGCTTAAACGCCCACTGTTGGACGCTTTTATAACTATCATAATTGGCATTCATAATAGGGCAACTTAATTGAACAGGGATACCATTCTCTATTAACTTACGAACAGAAGTACAGGTTTTCTTCAGACTATTTTTATGCCGAGTAATCCCATCATGGACCTCTGGTCGCATTGAGTAAACGGAAGTCTGAACACTAAGCAAGGGATTATTTTTCATTTCCCTGATCATGTTCTCGTCAAGTAATGTGAGATTAGAAAGAACATTGACAGACATGTCGTACTCTCTACATCTCTTTATAAAATCAACAAAGTGTGGATGTAGCATTGGTTCTCCACCACTTATTGTAATGTGAAGCAATTTCATTTCTTGGGCTTGATCCAGAATACGATAAAAGAATTTATCATCCATCAATTCTGTTTTTAACTCATGAGGTATATAACAATGAATACATCTTTCATTACACTCACTTACAATCTCCACATGAATGCTAGTAGGAAAAGGAGATTCCCCAAACCGTTTACCCAAAAACTCTTGTGTTTCGATTAGTTCACATTCTTTCTTGTATGGATTTTGATCATTGATTCTATTTGTTCCCAAGCCATAGAGAATATTATTCTTGTTACATTCTTGTGGAGATTCGCCTTTAATCACAAATCCCTTCATGTTTAGCAAGTCAAGAAATTCAACGATGTCTTTCTGTAGATTATATCCTTCTTCAATTTCAAAAAGCAAGGTAACCCTATCTGTAATTTCATTAATAGAAAGGGGCTGTTTTTCGAGGCAAGATAGAATATCCGCACCTGTTTCTGAAACAATTTGATCACCAAGAATGAAATCAGTACCTGTGAAATTATATCCAAAATTTCGATTATCTGTTATATAACCAAAGTCTCCGTAATTACGGAAAAGTACAAGAGGATTAATTTTATAGTATGCCATAAAAATACTTGAAAATATCCGATGGTGTCTTAAAGACACCATCAGATTTGTAAATTTAGCGATGTCCTCCAGGTCCAGGAGGATTACAAGGTCTACCGCAAGGTCTGCTATTAGGACGACAATCTGCCATCTTAACAGAGCCTTGAGCCATTAGCATAGGTTTTTTGAATTTTTTCATACCTAATCAGTTTTAAGCCATAATGGCCAATTAATACTATGTCTTCTTGCGAAAACGTTAATAACACTTCTTATATCCTATACCTTGGAATAATAGGAATACATTTTTCTTGCAAAACTCATTCCAGATAGACATACAATTCATCGTTGTGTCAAAATGGCAGTATTGATCAGTGTCTTCATAAGAAAGGACTATTATTTTTCTTAGCTTATGTTATTAACTACGGAGTACTGATATAGCATTTACCGAAATGAATAAAGATTAATTTTGTTCTGAAAACACAAACTTGACGGGAGATATAAAATAGGATAAATCAAAAACAATATTTTTTACAAGCAAGACTATATTGCTATTCTTAGGTAAAAATAGGAATGAAAATTATTTCGAAATGGCAGTTGATATAAAAGAAAAAATGGAGAAAGTTTTGTCTTTCTTTGTGGATAATGTGCCTTTGAGTTGCAAAAATCGATTCTTTGAAAGAATATAACAAGAAAGAAAATAAAAACTCTGCAGGTTTTCCTGTCGTTGCCGATTCTTCTATCTTCTTATTTAAGTTTATCAAAATATAGCCATTTATAATTAGTGTTTACTGAATAATGTATAACTCTCTGATATTTAAGTTTATATAACTTTATTTCTTCGTTTGTTTAA
>NZ_QFFX01000128.1:0-2219 GCF_023522295.1 Prevotella sp. TCVGH
GCGTTTTAGTCGGTGGAGGTAGACGCGAAACCAAGTGATCTACACATGTCCAGGTTGAAGTCTCGGTAACACGAGATGGAGGACCGCACCAATAAGCGTTGAAAAGCTTCTGGATGAGGTGTGTGTAGGAGTGAAAGGCCAATCAAACTTGGAGATAGCTCGTACTCCCCGAAAGGCATTTAGGTGCCGCGTGCTATGATTTACATAAGAGGTAGAGCGACCGATAGGTCAAGAGGGCTTCACCGCCTATCGCGACCTGACGAACTCCGAATGCTTATGTATAGCAGTAGTGCAGTAAGGGGGCGGGTGCTAAGGTCCGTCCCCGAGAGGAGAAGAATCCAGACCGCCGTCTAAGGTCCCTGAATTCTGTCTAAGTTAGTCTAACGAAGTCCGGTCCCCGTGACAGCTAGGATGTTGGCTTGGAAGCAGCCATTCATTCAAAGAGTGCGTAACAGCTCACTAGTCGAGGGTCTGGGCATGGATAATAATCGGGTATAAGACAGATACCGAAGGCGCGGGATAGTAATAATAAAAGTATCGGTAGGGGAGCATTCTATATACGTTGAATGGTTAAGGTAACTTTTCCTGGAGTGTATAGAAAAGCAAATGTAGGTATAAGTAACGATAAGAAGGGTAAGATTCCCTTCCGCCGCAAGACTAAGGTTTCCCGGGCAATGCCAATCATCCCGGGGTTAGTCGGGTCCTAAGTCTCAGCCGACAGGCGAGGGCGATGGCAGACACGGTTAATATTCCGTGACTGCTGCATGATGCGATTGTGGAGACGGAGAAGTGACACCACCGCGAGCTGACGGAATAGCTCGTTGAAGAAATTAGGCTTTGATCATGGTAGGCAAATCCGCCATGAGAGCTGAGTTTTGAAAGTATGGCATTCCCTTCGGGGAAAGCCAATAGTGTGGGTAATCCTGCTTCCAAGAAAATCCGCTAAGCTTCAGTCATGCAGCACCCGTACCGCAAACGGACACACGTAGTCGGGTTGAATATACTCAGGCGTTGAGAGATTCATGGTTAAGGAACTAGGCAAATTAACCCCGTAACTTCGGGAAAAGGGGTCCTCGTTTACTTACGAGGCGCAGAGAATAGGTCCAGGCAACTGTTTACCAAAAACACAGGGCTGTGCTAACTCGAAAGATGAAGTATACAGTCTGACACCTGCCCGGTGCTGGAAGGTTAAGAGGAGAGGTTATACGCAAGTAGAAGCTTTGAATTGAAGCCCCAGTAAACGGCGGCCGTAACTATAACGGTCCTAAGGTAGCGAAATTCCTTGTCGGGTAAGTTCCGACCTGCACGAATGGTGTAATGATCTGGACACTGTCTCAATCATGATCTCAGTGAAATTGTAGTATCGGTGAAGATGCCGATTACCCGCGATGGGACGAAAAGACCCCGTGAACCTTTACTATAGCTTAGCATTGACCTTGGTCATCCGATGTGTAGGATAGGCCGGAGGCTTAGAAGGAGGCGCGCCAGCGCTTTTGGAGCCATCGTTGAAATACGGCCCTTTGGCTGTCTGAGGTCTAACGCGCTTAAAGTGCGGACACTGCTTGGTGGGTAGTTTGACTGGGGTGGTCGCCTCCAAAAGCGTAACGGAGGCTTCCAAAGGTGCCCTCAGGTCGATTGGTAACCGACCTTTTAGAGTGCAATGGCATAAGGGCGCTTGACTGGGAGGCAGACATGCCGAGCAGGCAGGAAACTGGGGCATAGTGATCCGGTGCATGTGTATGGAAACTGCATCGCTCAAAGGATAAAAGGTACTCCGGGGATAACAGGCTGATCCCCCCCAAGAGCTCATATCGACGGGGTGGTTTGGCACCTCGATGTCGGCTCGTCACATCCTGGGGCTGGAGAAGGTCCCAAGGGTTGGGCTGTTCGCCCATTAAAGTGGCACGCGAGCTGGGTTCAGAACGTCGTGAGACAGTTCGGTCTCTATCTATCGTGGGCGCAGGAGTTTTGCGTGGTGCCGTCACTAGTACGAGAGGACCGTGATGGACAGACCTCTGGTTTACCAGTTGTGCCGCCAGGCGCACCGCTGGGTATCTAAGTCTGGTTAGGATAAGCGCTGAAAGCATCTAAGTGCGAAGCCATCCGCAAGATGAGAACTCCATATAAGGGTCGTTGTAGACGACGACGTTGATAGGGTGCAGGTGTAAAGCCAGCGATGGCAAAGCCGAGCACTACTAATTGCCCAAGACTTTCTTTTG
>NZ_QFFX01000012.1:0-64431 GCF_023522295.1 Prevotella sp. TCVGH
AAAGACCACCAAAAGGTGTTATTTCCTTATTTACGAACTTTATGTCACAGTCGCGCATAGGAGTATATACTTTTTTTCGTGGTAAAGTTAGTAAATATTTATGGATCAAGTATATACAATGCTGTTTTTCTAATGGCGGTCATTAGAAAATGACAAGAAGCTTTTTCTAATGACCGATTTGGGATTATAGTATTGACGGCAAGCCCGAACAAGTTTACTCAAAACCCTTCTACCTGAAGTCACGCGGTGTCATCAAGGCTTACGCATCGTCACCCGACCATGAAAACAGCATGGTGACAACCGTGGAGTTTGGCATCATGATAGACAAAAGCGCATGGAGAGTGGTCAGTTACGACAGTGAGCAAGGCGGTACAGAACAAGCTGCCTATGCCATTGACGATAACGAGAACACCATTTGGCACACCCAATATCAACCGTCAAAGCCCACATTCCCTCACGAAATCGTGGTAGACATGGGGAAAAGCTACCGTATTTCCGCTTTCTACTATCAGGGAAGGAAAGACCTTGTCAATGGTAGGATTGGCGATTATGAAATATTCTTTAGCAACGACTTATACAAATGGGGAGCACCAGCAGCAGTGGGCAGGTGGGAAAACACCTCGGCACAACAAACCGTACCTATTATTAGCAAGCCTATTGCCCGTTACATGAAGCTGATAGCCTACAACGCTGTTGATAAAACCGACTTTGCCTCTGCCGCTGAAATAGGAATCAACGCAGACGAGGAGATTGGCGACGGACAAGTAACTGTCAAGGACGAGCTGAACGGCCGCACATTCTACCTCCGAGAAAAAGAGTCGGGACTATACTTGCATTACCAACAAGACCAAAGCAGTAGTTATCAAGGAGATTATTGTTTAGGAAAGCTCGACATAAAAGACGAAGCATACAAGTTCACCTTCTCAAGAAGTGAAGGCTTCACCAACATCTACTCGGTAAGCAATAGCAGTCTTTACATGGCTGGTGTAACAGGTAACTGGCAATGCTCAGCAATGCAATATCCATTTTCTAACCAGCAACTCATTCAAGCCGAATGGGTAGGCGAAAACGAATATAAGCTGAGGGGAATGTGGCAAATACACCGCTACCTCAACTTTGACGAGAAAAGAATAAATGCGTACGTATATCCCGACAAGAACACAGGTGCTTCGTTTATCATGGTACTTCCATCAGGCATCGAGACCTTGTCACACAAGCAATCGCTGAATGTACACCCAACTCTATCAAAAGGTACTATTTACATCGAAGGACAAAACGCCACACGCGTGGAGGTGTACAACACCATGGGCAAGCAGATACAAAATGTCATCGGCAACAATACGTTCAGTCTAACCCTTCAAGCACCCAATGGACTTTACTTCGTGAAGTTGTACAATTTGGCAACGGGAGAACAACGATGCGTCAAAATTATCCTGACACGCCACTAATGGCAACCATCTTCTCAAAGTATCACGCATTTCCAACCAATCAAAGCTACCCACCATCGCCACCACTGCACACAGACGTTTTTGGGAAATGTCCTCATGCCCCCTGAATTTCTATGAAAGAAAAGTCTCTATCAACACAGAGACACAATATTAAGCCTATCATCAAGAGCAAGGACAGCATACCAAACAATTGATGAGGAAATAACAATGGAGCAGATTGTAGGGCTTAGATTTTGGAAATACCCAAAACGTTAGAGTTCACAAAACGTCAATTACTATCTATCTGATTATTAAATAGAGACAAAGACACCATAAGCAAACTTACGCAAAGGATTTATTCAATACGAAATAAATATATTTTTTCTGCTTGCCCTTCAAATGAAAACCCTGCTTCTTCAGATAGGAAAAGAAGTGTTGCAGACTTTGTGGTTGCTTTTCAATACCTCTCGCATAGCGAAAAACAGCCTTGGCAAAAGCCTCTTCATCCACCTGACTATTCACTGCTAATTGATGTAGCAGAATAGGCAAGAGGTCATAATACACCCATGCTGTGTTGGCTGACTCATTGCTACCTTCTGTTCCAACGCTGATACTATGGTTGGATTGTATGCTACGTTTTGCTTTCTTTATCATCGCCAGATTAACGGGACTATGTTCTATTGAATCTGCAAACATCTTCTCATGCGTGATATACTTACCAAAGAGATATTTGGCTAAATACTCTGTGGTTGATTCCGCAAAAAAGTTTGTTTCTTGAGCAGACAAGTTTTTTGGGCGTATTTGTTGTTTACCAATCACAAAATGTAGCATTTCATGCAATAATGTATGCTGATAATACATTTTTTGATCCATCAGCAACACGCTGTCCAATGTCAAAGAAAAATGACTAGAAAGGTTGTCTAAATTCTCTGCTTCCCCCATCTTCACTTCAAAGTTGAGACCTGTTTTCACAATTGCGATGTGTTGTCGAATATCATTAGAAAGATTTGCAAGACAATCAATTGCTTTGAATGCACGATATATGACGCTGTCATCAGGAACTGACTCAGTTGTGGACAAAGAGCTTTTGTCAAAGGATTTGTTAACAGTGTCAGGTGATAGCTTATGATACAACTGTGTCGCCAACTTTTCGTTTTCGGCAACCAATGTGATATCAAACCCCTTGTATTCAATGGTTTTATGTTCATATATGGGACGATAGAACAAGAACAATGAGGGAAACTTTTCATGTGGTGGCACTGTAATGCTTTCGGTGGTATATAAATCTATCAATCCTTTGTCTGTAAGTAGATAAAAGAGAGAAGGATTTACGTGTAAAATGTAAGTGGTGGTGTCCGTCCTTTGTGTATTTGTAGGGAATAAAGTTCCCCATCCTTCATAGTGAATATATGAAAATGAGGGGATACCACAGTTATTAACCAGAGTGCCAGCTATAAACGAACAGTCGTTATATGATAATGAGAATCGCCCTCGCTCTGTTTTCATGTATTGAAGTTCCTGCTTCTCTATCTCAGGGGTGTTCCAGTTCGTTAGATTCAGATTGTTCCACCTCAATTTTCCGTATTGTAGCGTGACAGGAATAAATGGTCGTAAAACGGCAGTGAAGTATGAACTGTTCTCAAATTGATATTGTTGCAGTGAAGATAGAGTCGTTTGTTGCGGAAACTCCACCTTTACTCCCAATTGAATATAAGGTGACAAAGACCAACCGCTGGGAAGAGAATCGGTCAACAATGCATAGTCTGAGTAAAAAGGAGAGATGACGACACGTTGTTGTCCCCATGCGGATAGCGGTAGTAGAAACATACATACCTCTACGAATAGTATGTGCAAATAATTGACTGATTTCTTCATTGTTGGCTTATTTTAACAATATATGCAGACTTATAAATAAAGATACAAATAACACTTTCTATCTCTCACAACTCACATCAGGCAAAGCTGTGCGTAGCCATGCACAGCTTTACCCCATCAACACCAATCTCTCTACATATTTCGAGAGAATATCTATTCCTTTGATGTTGTCGCCTCCTTGCGGTATGATGACATCAGCAAAACGCTTGGTAGGCTCGATAAATTGCTCGTGCATAGGCTTCAGTACCTCTAAATAGCGGTTCACCACCATACTGACATCACGCCCTCGCTCAACGATGTCTCGCTGAATGTTGCGAATCAGTCGTTCGTCAGAATCGCAATCCACAAACACTTTCAAGTCCATCATCTCACGCAACCGCTTATTGAGCAGCGTCATAATTCCTTCGATAATGATAACAGGCTTAGGGTCTACATGTATGGTCTCTGGCAATCGGTTACACTGGATATATGAATAGGTAGGCTGCTCTATCGATTCTCCACTACGTAAGAGGTTGACCTGCTTGATGAGCAATTTCCAATCGAAAGCATCGGGGTGATCAAAGTTTATGGCATGCCGTTCTTCTTCGGTCATCTCAGAGGTGTCATTGTAATAAGAATCGAGCGGAACCACAGCCACATACGCAGGAGGAAGTGCCTCCACTAACTTTCTCACCACGGTGGTCTTACCCGAACCCGTACCACCAGCAATACCAATAACAGTGATTTTATGGTTAAATTCTAAAGGAAACATGATAAAATTACTTATGCTAAAATATCTTGGAACATCACTTGATAATATTTCGCCTTCGCCTCTATCTTCATAGGATAAGCACGCGAACTACTCGGCATGCGATACAAGCGCAAGGTTCTACCTTCAAATTGAAACGTATGGTATTGCCCCATTTGAGGTGCAGAAACACCATAATGCTGCGTAAATACCTTAGTAGCCAACCTACCTGCCGTGAGTACTCCCCTACATTGGGGTAAACTTCGCAACAAGGCATCCAAGTTGACGGGCTCTACAATCTCCAAATCTTTGTCCGATGCCGTATTCTTGGTTCGTCGCACACGCAAGGCTGTGTCATACAGTGCCACCCCCTTCTCTTGTAAAAACGCTTTCAACTCGTCCAGCTTAAAACATTTCTCTCCCTCATCGACAAAATGATTCTTATCATTAAAAAACAAATAACCAAAGATACGCCACATATCATTTTGGAAGTTGGGATAAAAGAACGGCATACTCCAACGTTTAGGAGCTGGAGGAAACGTTCCCAACATCAACAGCCTTGCATGCTTGGGCAAGAAAGGCTCGAAAGGATGCGTCTCTATGGTGGGCAAATCATTGTTCATATCTCGTTGTTTCTTCGTACGATCACATGGTGGGTTAGGCGCTCTTCAATGTCAGACTGCAACCGCCCTCATTCCATGCTCATTGTCTATGTGCCTGTTCAGCGTATCGCTCCGATGCAATCATCCGCTTGTTTCAATATTACAAACTGGCAAAACAGATTGTTTTCGGAAGGAAAATAGACTGTTTTGGTGAGCAATACAGTCTATTTTGGTGGATTACTGTCCATGTCTAAGCGGCTTATCTACCACTACGACTGTTTTTTCACTAAGTAGACAACCACGGGCAAGTGGTCGCTGTATCCATTGAGCCACACGCCTCCTGCTGTGGTTCGCTTAGGTGCGCCCTTATATTTGCCTGTAGACTGGATGAGATAATCGTAACGTACAATCTGACATTTCCAATATTTCAACGAGGAAAAGTCGCGTTTTCCATTTTGATTGAGCATGTTGGGCGAGAGTACTATTTGGTCGAAGAGATTCCATCCTCCTTGGTACATTAATGTTCCTCTACCCTGTTTTGCCAAAATGTTATACCATGGATTGTACATATCGTCCTTCCCAACTTCATCCACCTCTGCTTTTGCGGACAGTACCTTTGCCATACTGCGACTCGTAGGGTCGTCGTTCATGTCGCCCATCACCATCACTTTGATAGCAGGATGTTGACGTAAAAGCGAATCCTTTACTGCTTTCACCTGCGCAGCTGCCACCTCTCTATAAAAAGACCCACTGTAACGGCTCGGCCAGTGACACACAATGACCGCTACATGCTCGCCACCTAACGTCCCTGTCACAGTGAGGTAGCCACGGGTATGGAAAGCGCTATCTTTGGGAAGTTGCGGAACATACGGCACCAATTTCACCGTTTGAGGTGTGAAAAGCTGAGGATTGTACAACAAAGCACAATCAATACCTCGCCTGTCTGGTCCTTCCACATGAATGTATCGATAACCTCGTGCGGCAAGCGGTGGCTGGGCAACCAACGCATCAAGAACGCGCGCATTCTCTACTTCGCTGAGTCCTATCATGGCACAACCCACCTTTGGCAACACATCTGTACCCATATCTGCCAATGCACGTGCCATATTGCGCAACTTGTTGGTATATTTGAGTTTGTCCCACTTATACGAGCCCGTGGGTAGGAAGTCATAATCTTTCTTTCCTTCATCGTGACAGGTGTCAAAAAGATTCTCTTGATTGTAAAAACCTACGCCATAAACAGAATAATTTGTTTGTGCATTGAGCCTCAAAAGTCCTAAGACCAAGAGGAGTGAAAGCATGATTTGTTTTTTCATTGTCGAGCTATTAATTTGGTAAAGAGGAGTCCTTCAATCATTCCTTTGATAGCGCACCTGTTCAATTGATATGAACCGACAGCTTCAACTCTCCTGCTATGTGATGCAAAGATAATTGTTTTCTGCTAATTAAATAACGTGGCGGGCAAAAAATACTTTTATTCTCTTCCAACATTGAAATTTATTTTGTTACTTTGCAATAAATATTATCATACTTACGAAAAATCTTCTATGATGCAACAAAAGCTCAAATTAGCACTTCTTGCCCTTTGTTATGCGTCGTTGACCTTTGCTCAAAACGACAAGACAAAGACTAACAAGAATCCTATGATGGATGAGTCGGCATTTACTTTTACGGAAGCACAATTGGGCGAAGATGAAAACATGACCCAAAATGTCATTATCCTCAACTCAAGCACCAATGCTTATGCTTCGGGAGTAGGCTATCGATTCTCACCCGTACGCTTCCGCTATCGTGCCTTGCCACAAGAGTATAACGACGTATATATCAACGGTGTACCGATGAACGACATGGAGAGTGGGCAGTTTAGATATTCCATGATAGGCGGACTGAACCAGCAAACCCGCAACGTTGACTTTGCACTGCCTTTTGAAAGCAACAGCTTTGCCATGAATGGATTGGCTGGCAGCAACAATTATGACTTCCGTGCAGGGAGCATGGCAGCAGGAAATAGACTGTCGTTAGGAGCAGCCAACCGTAGTTACTCGGCACGTGGCATGTACACTTATGCCTCTGGATTCAATGCCAATGGGTGGGCAATAGCTGCCAACCTTACTTATCGCTGGGCGGACAAAGGATATGTCGAGGGAACTTTTTATAACTCGCTTTCCTATTTCTTCGCGATACAAAAACGGTGGACGAATGGACATTCGCTGTCGCTCTCTACATGGGGCAACCCTACTGAGCGTGCATCGCAGGGCGCATCCACAGACGAAGCCTACTGGTTGGCTAACAATTACCTCTACAATCCCTATTGGGGTTATCAAAATGGAAAGATAAGAAACTCACGAGTAGTGAACGATTTTGCTCCGTCTGTCCTTCTCACGTGGGACTGGGATATTGCTAAAGACACGAAACTCACCACATCACTCTTTGGTAAATATAGCAAATATAAGAGTACAAAACTGAACTATAACAACGCAGAGAACCCACAACCCGACTATTGGAAAAATCTTCCCAGTATGTATTACGATGTTTGGGACGATGAAGCCAACAGCACTAATAGAAGTCATGCTGCTTTCTTAGAATGGAATGAGGCATACAACTACTGGATAGCCGCAAAAGAAAACCGTCAAGTGAAATGGGATCAACTGTACTGGGCGAACCAACAAGCAGCCAAGACAGGCAGTGATGCGTTATATTATGTGCAAGCCAAGCACAATGACAACTTTGTGATGAATTTAGCGTCAACGCTTACCACAAAATTAAGCAAGAACCAGACATGGAACATTGGGGCTGTATTAGGTCGAAACCAAGGTGGGCATTATCAGACAGTGGAAGATTTGTTGGGTGCCAACAGTTTTCACAACATCAACACTTATGCCGTAGGCAATTATCCCAAAAGTAGCGATGCCGTGCAATACGACCTTAACACAATGGGAGCAGATAGGACAGGACGTTTGGTAGGCAAAGGCGACAAGTTTGGCTACGATTACGATATCCTGATTCACAAAGCACTCGTTTGGACCAATTACTTAGCCAATATGGGTCGCTTTCATCTCATGGTAGCAGGAAAAGTAGGCGGCACAGACATGCAACGCCAAGGCTATATGCGCAACGGAATGTTCCCAGAAAATTCGTATGGCAAGAGTGGACACGCCAAATTCTTAGACGGTGGTGGTAAAGCCAGTATCACATGGGATGCTGGGCTGGGTAACATTGTATCCTTAGGAGCAGGATATGAGTGGCGCGCTCCAACGGCACGTACAGCCTTTGTATCGCCCGAAATGAACAACGACTTTGTGTTGAATCTCAAGAACCAACAAGTTTTCAGTAGTGAGTTGGGTTATCAATACCAAAATGCATGGGTACATGCCAACATCAACGCCTACTACAATAGAATGAATCATGTTACCGAATGGCAAAACTTCTATTTCGATAACCTCAATTCTTTCTCTTATGTTTCGATGACTGGCATTGAAAAAGAGGCGTACGGTGTAGAATTGGGGGCACGCTTTAAGCTCGCATCCTATTTAGATCTTACCACACTCGGCACTTGGAGTGAAGCTAAAAACATCAACAATGCCAAGGTGCGCTACCTTAACTCAACCAAAGCACAATACGTGGACGAGACTGTGTACAACAAAGGTATGCGCGAAGGAGGAACACCGCTTACCGCTGCAAGTCTTGGATTGAGTTTCCATCAAAGCGGATGGTTTGTAGATTTGAACGGAAACTATTACGATCGCATCTACTTATTCTATACTCCATGCTATCGGTATGAAAGTACGCTACGTGTAAGGAATAGTATTGATAATGAAGGAAATTACATCATACCCGAACAAGCCAAAGGAAAAGGCGGTTTCATGTTGGACGGTAGCATTGGCAAGAGCATCCGATTGAAGAAAGGACAGCTGAACTTGAACCTCATGGTAACCAACCTTCTCAACAATCAACGTATCGTAACGGGAGGCTATGAGCAAAGCCGAACCGACTACACTGTGAAGGATGGTGCGTTGAGTAATACGCGTACGTACAAGTTTTCACGCAATGCAAAGAAATATTACGCTTACGGCATCAACGGAATGTTCCAAGTATCTTACAGATTCTAATAAATCTCAACGACATGAAGAAAATAAAATATATAGTCATTGCACTTGTTTGTGTATGCCTGAGCGGTTGCATGGCTGACGATTACGATGCACCGCAGTTGAACCAGTCGCCCTACGGCAACAATGAACTCACAGAAACGAAGGTGCTAAGCATTGCCCAATTGAAACAGCAATACCAAGGAGTAATTGCCGCAAGTGGCATAGAAGAAATTACAGAAGACATCCAAATCAAGGGTTGGATAACTGGAAATGATGTGGAAGGCAACATCTACAATCAGTTTGCAATGCAAGACGAAACGGGTGCTATACTGATCTCTGTAGCACAAGGTGGTCTCTACCGTTACCTTCCTGTTGGTCAAGAGGTGCTGATATCACTCAAAGGACTCATCATAGGAGGATATGGCAGTCAGGCACAAGTAGGAGGTATATACATCAATAAGCGTGACGGTTCACCACAAGTGGGACGCATGAATAGGTTTGTGTGGATGAGGCATTTCAAATTATTGGGCACACCTCAACCTGAAAAAGTGAAGCCTACTGTTTTTGACCAAAGTAAAATGAGCAATCAGCAATATCTAACAAACAATAGTGGCATGCTGATGACGCTGAAGAATGTGCAGTTAGAAGGAGCCGACGGCAAAGCCGTATTTGCCCCAAAAGATAAGAGCATCGACCTTATTGCTAATGCTGCCAACCGCACACTGAAGGGTATCAATAGCAAAACAATGGTGGTGCGTACCAGCACCTTTGCAGATTTTGCAAATCAACCCATGCCCACAGGAGCGGTAGACATTACAGGCGTCTTTACAAGATTCCGCAATACATGGCAAATCTTATTGCGCTCGGCTGACGACATCAAGCCCGCAAAATAGGACAACGCTACTACAAGATACGGAAACTCAATGACATTCCTAAATGAAGGTCTGAAACCAAAACTAAACAGAACAATTATCAATAAAAGAAATAATGATGAAAAAGCTATTTTATTCATTCCTATCGCTGGCCATCGCGGCACTGAGCCTTACCAGTTGTGAAGACGTTCCCGCACCCTACGAATACCCAGAGGACAATGGCGGTGGAGAGATTGTCGCCCCAACCGACCCCAAGGGAACAGGAACACAGGAAGACCCATACAATGTAGCCGGTGCTATCAAAATGATCAAAGGTCTGGAAAGCGGCGCCAACTCGGCAGAGGTCTACGTCAAGGGAAAGATTGTCTCTATCAAAGAAATCAACACAACCAACTTCGGCAATGCCACTTATTATATATCTGACGATGGCACAAGCAAAGGACAGCTCTACATCTTCCGCAGCTTAGGACTGGAAAACAAGAAGTTCACCTCGGAGAATATCAAGGTGGGTGACGAGGTTGTAGTTTGCGGACAGTTCACAAACTACTTGGGGAAAACACCAGAAACCGTTACCAACAAGAGCTATCTCTACTCTGTCAATGGCAAGACGAGCGACAACTCGCAACCACAGGAACCTGGAACCAATGTGAATCCAACTGGTGAGGGCACAGAGGCGTCACCCTTCAACGTAGCAGCAGCCATGAAAAAGGACAAGGTTGCCAAGGTTTTTGTCAAGGGATACATCGTGGGATTCATTCCCGGAAAGGACAAAAACGAGGCCAAGTTCACTGCTGAGGGGTGCGAAACAGAGACCAACTTCCTTGTTGCCGACAAGGCTGATGAAACAAACATCGCCAACTGCATGCCCATACAACTGCCCCCTGGCAGCATCAGGGCTGGACTCAACCTGAAGCAAAACAAGGACTTACACAAGAAAGAGATTACGCTCTATGGAGACATAGAAAAGTACTTTGGTATCACGGGACTGAAAAACGTGTCGTATGCCTTGGTCGGCACAAAGAGTTTCGGGACAAAACCTGGTCAGCCAGTAATGCCTTCAACCGACATCTTGAACGAAACGTTCGCCGAGAGCATAGGCTCCTTCACCATTGCCAACGAGAAAGACATGCCACAAGGTCTTAAATACGTATGGTTTGTGGACAAGAAACACCAACAGGTGAAAGCCAGCGCCTTTTTCCAAAACAAGAAATTCGAGACGGAAAGTTGGCTCATCTCACCTGCCCTCAACCTGACTAGAAAGACAACAGTTACGTTGTCTTTTGAACAAGCCGCAAACTTCTTCAAGCCCCTGAAAGACGGTATCTTCATCAAGATATCTACGAACTACAAGAGCGGCAAGCCCTCAACAGCCACATGGGAGGTTCTTACGCCCAGCAAATGGCCATCGAACAGTAACTGGATTTTCGTCAACTCCACTATTGACCTCAGCGCCTACGCAGGCAAGAAAGACGTAAGAATCGCCTTTCAGTACAAAAGCTCATCACAATCGGCTGGCACATGGGAACTGAAGAACTTAGTCGTAAAATAACAAAAAAGCAGTGATACGTTTGGCTGTTTGCAAAATTATTCGTACTTTTGCAGCCCATACAGCAAAGAAAATAAATAACATTCAATAGATTATAAAAATGAAAAAAGGTATTCATCCAGAAAACTATCGCCCCGTCGTATTCAAAGATATGTCCAACGGTGATATGTTCCTTACAAAATCTACCTGCAAGAGTAATGAGACAGTAGAGTTTGAAGGCGAAACTTACCCAGTGGTAAAAGTAGAAATTTCAAGTAGCTCACATCCATTCTATACGGGTAAGAGCAAACTTGTCGACACAGCAGGTCGCGTAGACCGCTTCATGAACCGTTACGGTAAGATTCAAAAATAACATACAACCCTATTTTTCTTATAAAGAAAGTGCGTTCGGGCGTAGTTGCATATACGGTCGGTCGCACTTTTTTTCATTGAAGCTAATCTCATGAAACAACTCCATTCACTATTTTTCGTCGCATGCTGCTCCCTATTTCTCTTTGGATGTGATTCTGATAACAATTCAAACAGCGAAAAAACAGAAGCGAATACCAACGCAAATCGGTTAGTGGGCGTATCTACCATTGGCAATCCAACCATGCCACCCGAGATTTGTCGTTTGGAATTTCCGAAGATAAAAGGTGGTAACAGCATGATTATAGTACACAAAGCCGAACTCAACGCACGAACCCATGAATACGGAGTGAATTACTCTGTAGAGTGGGACACGCAGAAAAAGTCTCAAAGATGGAGTTGTTATCAGATGTACAGAAGCATTGCCGAAGCACATACCAAACGCTATCGTTCCAAAACAAACCAATATCCACAAGACTCAAAGCTGCCAGAAGCTTTTCAGTTTGCATCAGATCCGTATTGGCGAACGGGCTATGACCACGGGCATATCTGCCCTTCAGCCGATCGATTGGGTTCGTCAGACGCTAACTACCAAACGTTTTTCCTGACCAACATGCAACCACAAGTAAATGGATTCAACGCTCAAGTTTGGGCAAATATGGAAAAACAATTACGTACTTGGGATAGAGACGATTTCAGAGACACTTTATACGTTTGCAAAGGGGGTACCATAGACAAACAAAACCAAATACTCACAGTAACATCCAAAGGCTTGATTGTACCGAAATACTTTTATATGGCGATTCTTTGTAAAAACAAATCAGGCTATAAAGCGCTTGGCTTTTGGATAGAACACGAAGCAAATGATGACACGGACTTAGGTAAATACGTTGTTTCTATACAAGACTTGGAACGGAAAACAGGCATTGATTTCTTCTGCAACTTGCCTGATAACATCGAAAGACGTGTAGAATCGTTACCTAAAGAAAAGATAAAATTAGCATGGGGACTACGATAAACGTTCATCATGGGTATATGCCCAACCTCTTAGAACATCAAAGTGAACGCTGAATACGTTTCAACGTTCACTGCACATAGATGCCCACGAAAGGACATTTTGTACTTTAATGATGAGATATCAAGCTATCGCAATCGGACAAAACTCCTTTGTTTGGCTTGAGAACCTATCAGTCCATGCTGAATGATACTTTCTTTGCATAAGTATAACGATTGTAGGCAAACTCATCAGTCTCACCATTTCCCCTCTGAACACCAGAGAAAGAGCGGTCGGTTAGATTTAAGTCATCGTAATCAATCACCATTTGGAAATTCTGTCCATTCTCACCATTGTATATCATAATGATATCTCCAGTACTGCGATCGATACGCCACGAAAAGACTCTATCGTAAACCAATTCACCTCTAATATAATCCAACTGTCGTCCACGACCTGAAAGACTGTTCGAATCATATTGGTCAAACTCAATATCTGTATCGTACACTTCTTCCACAAGCTGCTGTTGTGCGTTGTAAAATCTTGCAGCTGTCTTTCCTGTCCAATGTCCTCGCAAGGTTTGTGCCATGAGAGTTAAATTTACATACTCAGAATCATAGTCATCATCATAATAGTAATCGTCGTCGTCACTACATGATACAAACCCGAAGGAGAATAGAGCCATCAAGGCTATCGGTAATAGTTGCGTAATCTTTTTCATGTTTTTATATTTTTGTTATTCATTCATTGTTACACTGCAAATATAAGCATTCTCTGAAACTCGGTACGCATAATTTCACTATTCTTAGGTAGGGATTCTCCTACTGTTAAGGAGGAAAAACCTAAATTAATATTTATTGGCACGTACACATTTTATAAATTCAAATAAAATCCATATCTTTGTAAATAGGATAGGACGTATCTATCTGGCTCAACAATGATTCCTAAAATTAAAGGAAAATCATCTTGATTGAGCCAAACTAAAACGATCATTTATAAATCACATTATATATCTTAAATAAAATGAAAACAATTTACGATTTTACAGTCAAAGACAGAAAAGGTAATGACGTATGTTTAAAAGAATACGCTAACGAAGTACTCCTCATTGTAAATACAGCTACCAAGTGCGGATTTACGCCTCAATACGAAGAACTGGAGAAAATATATAAAAAATATCATGCCAAAGGCTTCGAGATTCTTGATTTTCCTTGCAATCAGTTTGGGCAACAAGCCCCTGGAACCGATGAGAGCATCCATGAGTTTTGCAAACTGAACTATGGTACAGAATTCCCACGCTTCAAGAAGATAAAAGTAAATGGCGAAGATGCTGAACCTCTTTACAAATATCTGAAAGAGCAAAAGGGGTTTGCTGGCTTTGACATGAGTCATCCTATTGCACCAGTCTTGGTTGACATATTATCAAAGGAAGACGAAAACTACGACAAGAATCCAGACATCAAATGGAACTTCACCAAATTCCTTATCAACAAACAGGGACAAGTTGTAGCACGCTTTGAGCCAACAGAAAATCTTGACAACGTAGCTAAAAAAATTGAAGAGCTATTATAAATTTATAGAATACTAACTCCATTGTAAAGTGTGATATGAATTGCAAATACCTGCCATAAAAGCAAAGTAGAATAGAGAAGGTAATCGTTCACAGAATATCTGTAAAACTTAGGGCTTTTCTTCACTTCTTTCACTTTGTTTGCCGACTGGTTTCACAATTCATATGACACTTTTTTTATTTTACATCAATTCAATATGGAATCAAAAGAATATACCCGTTGTCTTATCATAGGTAGCGGACCTGCTGGTTACACTGCGGCTATCTATGCTGCGCGTGCCGACATGAGTCCCATTTTGTACTGCGGTCTACAGACGGGTGGGCAGCTTACGCAAACGACCGAAGTTGAAAACTTCCCTGGCTACCCTACTGGTGTGGATGGCAATCAAATGATGGTTGACCTACGTGAGCAGGCAGAACGTTATGGCACAGAGGTGAGAGACGGTGAGATTGTCAAAGCAGATCTTAGCAAAGCACCCTATTTGCTAACCACCGAAAAGGGGCAGCAGATTGAGGCAGAAACCGTGATTATCGCAACTGGAGCCTCTGCCAAATATCTCGGACTCGATGATGAGGAGAAATATAAAGGCAAAGGTGTTAGTGCCTGCGCTACCTGCGACGGATTCTTCTACCGCAAAAAGGTTGTTGCAGTGGTTGGAGGTGGTGATACCGCCTGTGAAGAAGCCACTTATTTAGCAGGACTTTGCAGTAAGGTGTACATGATTGTACGCAAAGATTACTTACGTGCCTCTGAGGTAATGAAGCAACGTGTAGAAGAAAACGAAAAGATTGAAATACTCTACGAGCACAACGCAGTGGGCTTGTATGGTAAAGACGGCGTTGAGGGAGTTCATTTGGTAAAACGCTTGGGACAGTCTGATGAAGAACGATACGACCTCCCCATTGATGGCTTCTTCTTGGGAATTGGACACAAGCCTAACTCTGATATATTCAAAGAGTTTTTAGAAACAGACAAAATTGGCTATATAAAGACAATTGCTGGCACTCCAAAGACCAATATTCCCGGGGTTTATGCGGCAGGAGATGTAGCCGATCCTGTGTACCGACAAGCAGTGGTTGCCGCTGGTTCTGGCTGCAAAGCCGCACTTGAAGCAGAGCGTTACCTTACTGAAATTAACAAATAAGCATCCAATCTTTGGCAAAATTAGACTAAAGACTGTAGATGCTAAACGCCCTCAATACAACCATTTGTATTGAGGGCGTTTGATGGATGATGTCATTGTTTTGATGGACATCGCTCTCTTATAATTCAAAAAACTGATATACAGGGGAAATCAATCATTGTATCCAGCGGTTATCTCACATATTTTTACAATCACATCTACTGCCTTTTCCATAACTTGAATGGAGACAAATTCATAAGGTCCATGAAAATTGACGCCTCCTGCGAAGATGTTCGGACATGGAAGTCCTTTGAAACTCAGCTGTGCACCATCCGTTCCGCCGCGAATAGGCTCTACCTTTGGAGGCACACCCGTCTCTTGCATCGCCTGTAGAACAATATCTATCACGTGCATGTTTGGATCAATTTTCTCCTTCATATTGTAATATTGATCCTTAATGGTAATCTTCACCGTGTCCTCACCATATTTTTCGTTCATCTTTGCTGCACAAGCTTCCATAAAATCCTTGCGCTTTTCAAAGATTTCACGGTCGTGATCACGAATCAGATAACTCATCTTTGCCTCTTCTGTGCGTGTCTCCATGCCCAAAAGATGATAAAATCCTTGATAGCCTTCTGTTGTTTCGGGCAGTTCTGTATCAGGAATCATGGCATTAAATTCACACGCCAATCTGCTTGCATTCAACATCTTGCCTTTTGCATAACCTGTATGTACACTCACTCCCTTAATGTGAATTTTAGCACTTGCGGCGTTAAAATTTTCATATTCCAAGTCTCCTAAATCGCCTCCATCCATGGTATAAGCCCATTCACAACCGAATTTTTCGACATCAAAGTGATGAGCACCCATACCAATTTCCTCATCAGGATTGAATGCAATGCGAATATCGCCATGCTTAATCTCATCATGGTCACGCAAATAGCACATGGCTTGAACTATCTCTGCAATACCAGCCTTGTCGTCTGCTCCCAAAAGAGTATGACCGTCTGTCACTATTAAATCCTCTCCAATGTGTGCCTTCAGTTCAGGAAACTTAGACGGAGAAGAGATGATTCCTTCGGAAAGTACGATATCCTTACCATCATAATTCTTTACTATTCGAGCCTTGATATTAGCTCCGCTTGCATCAGGACTGGTATCATAATGCGAAATGAAGCCAATGGTAGGTATCTCCTTCTTCACGTTAGCCTTGAGAGTGGCATAAATATACCCCTTCTCATCCATTTCTACGTCTTCAAGTCCCTCATGCTCCAACTCTTCTTTCAGATATTTGGCAAATATCAATTGCTTTGAGGTACTCGGCACAGTTTGCGAAT
This sequence comes from Prevotella sp. TCVGH, assembly GCF_023522295.1. Lineage (NCBI taxonomy): Bacteria > Pseudomonadati > Bacteroidota > Bacteroidia > Bacteroidales > Prevotellaceae > Prevotella > Prevotella sp. TCVGH. Next base: position 16,511 of record NZ_QFFX01000012.1, read on the forward strand.
CTTCAGCCGACTGTGTATCAAATTTCGTGTAATTAATAAATCTTTCAACGATGTTCATATGCTTTTCTTTACAATTTTTAGTTATATGATTGATTGTCTCACTTTTGGAAAATTGTGCCACGTAGTTCTATCCATGCCAACGATGCTCCAACATACCATGACAAGTAAACATATTTTATCCTTCTTGCGCTTCTTTCATGATATATAAGCAAAGATAAAAATATTTTCTGAAAAATCAATATTATATCTGATATTTCTTTGAAAAAGTAAACGGCTCTTTGTTTCAAGAAGGATTGTTTATGCTGAACAACCATTTTTGTGCTCTTACTTCAACAACAAATCTACCAAATTAAATCTAATCGCATTCCTTGCCTCATACATTGGCTGAAACTCCTGTCACAATGGAATTTCACAAAGTTTCACGGCTTGTTTTTATCGTTCCTTGTGATTCCATTGCAATGACGACACATCTCACTTCCGTATCATCGCAGCTGCGGGTCAGGACTCTACGTTCCTTCAAAGTGAATCTGTTGATTTGATTCATCTGCCGGAACGCTTGCGCTCATTGTATTGTGCTCTTCGTTTACATTCATTTGCTTTCTGTTGTTTCATTTGTTGTAAAAACACGAACGCTTCAATCAGAGAACTGTATTTTTTATCTTATCTTTTTAGGTGAAACAATTTGTAGTATTTGTCCTATCATTTTACCAAAAATCGACCATTGAAAATCTTCAAAATAGAAAAAAATAATAGGCAAACGATATACAAAAATGGGCTGATTTTACCAAAAAAGATGTCTTTTCAAGCCCGAACATTGACTTAACGGTCTTGAAAACATGTATTAGTGCCTCTATTTACATGCAATAGCAGCATTAAAGCATGTAAATAGTAAGCTTATCTCAATGCTTCAATCGAAAAAAAATGGGAAAACTACGAATGAAAAGAGAAAGATTAAGCGTAACAACCTCAATAACAAAAGGTTATGAACATCGCTCAAAATTGGCGTATTTGCGACCAACTTTGTCGTTGGTTGTTTTCACGCGAATTATGAGAGGCACTTTGTAAAGAAAATTCAGCATTTATTGTCCTCCTATGAAGCGTACCATCAATTTTACATTTGCATTTTTGTTGGTGTTTTTGGTTGTTACAATATCATTCTAAAATGAATGAGCCGTGTAAAAAAGGAAGATATACAGACAACATTTATGGGTAGTGGAGAGATGCTTACCGAAGAGAACAAATACGGAAAATTGTCAAAGTATGCGCATTCCTAACATAACTTTCCATAAGGTAATTCATTGAAATAGAAACTGGTGACAGCGCTCACGACTCCTATGTTGCTTCATACTTTGATTCTACATCAAACTACAACTCCATGCGATAATGCATACAAGATGCAGATGAGCAAAGTAAAAAGTATGAAACAAGACGGAAGGAAGAAAACGCAAAAAATGAGATTTTCTTTCAATGAATACCAACAAGCAAAATCAACAGTCGTTACCTGTTATTCTCTTTGATTTGGTCACACACCCATGCAGAGATATTTGAGGGGTTTGCCTGTTGTAACAGCTTTTCTGTTTCTGCATCAAACATCACAGAGTGTTGAAATGTCTTTTGCCCACTGTGTAAAGGTATGTCGAAATTTGACAAAATTCGATACACACCAGCAGATGATACACCAGTTGCAGCGACAATCTTAGTAATGGGTGTTTTCTTACGGTAAAGTTCAATAACGTTTTCTTCGGTCTTTGTCATCATTACTTTTTTAATGGTACCCACCAAGTGACAGGTGCCGTTGTTTCTTTTAATTTTAATCCAACACGTTTCATATTTTGATTCTACATCAAACCACAACTTACTTTGAAGGTGGAACAGCTTTGTTTCGTTGCTTCATATCTTGATTCTACATCAAACCACAACTTACATAGAGAAATCAAAAAGATAGACCGGTTGCTTCATATCTTGATTCTACATCAAACCACAACCCTAACTTTAGGGTACCCGTACCTTTTAAGTTGCTTCATATCTTAATTCTACATCAAACCACAACATACTGCGATATATCGTAGGAAATTTCTCCGTTGCTTCATATCTTAACTCTACATCAAACCACAACAAGTATTATGTGCTCAATATGGGTGGCAGGGTTGCTTCATATCTTGATTCTACATCAAACCACAACGACATCGTGCTGGCGCTGGCAAACGAGACGGTTGCTTCATATCTGATTCTACATCAAACCACAACCGTGAACGTTTCCGATGATTGTCATAGTTTGTTGCTTCATATTTTGATTCTACATCAAACCACAACCAAAAAAAGATTTACCTTTGCGGAACCATTGTTGCTTCATATTTTGATTCTACATCAAACCACAACGAACAACGACATCAACTTTTGGCTGCAATGGTTGCTTCATATTTTGATTCTACATCAAACCACAACTCCTCGAACAGGCAGGGTTCGACAACTATGGTTGCTTCATATTTTGATTCTACATCAAACCACAACAGCCAGAGGTTAAGTAGTCTGTTCTTTGCGTTGCTTCATATTTTGATTCTACATCAAACCACAACCATGGACGGACGCAACAAAGACGAGACACTGTTGCTTCATATTTTGATTCTACATCAAACCACAACTGGTACTACTTATGGAGTAGAAATAAAGAGTTGCTTCATATTTTGATTCTACATCAAACCACAACGTCTTCATGGTGTTACTCCTTTCCTTTTTGTTGCTTCATATTTTGATTCTACATCAAACCACAACCTGTACTATTTAAAATGTTGAATATAAACACATTATATAAATATTTTCATACAAGAAGTGGTTCGAATATATCAGCATTATTGCAAATATACTAAAAAAATTCTAACTGAATAGGTGTTTCTGGAGCTTTTTGTTTAATTTCACCCCACATATTGATAATCTTTGAATACTGTTTGTCTGTAACTGTTAAAATACTAACTTTACCACTTGGTGTTAAGATTGATTTAACCCTTTTGATATGAACGTTTGCGCTTTCCTGCGAACCGCAATATCTAATATAGATGCTATATTGATACATCGTAAATCCATCTTTCTCTAATTCTTTACGAAAACGTGCAGTCTCCTTCTTATCTTTCTTTGTAACAGTGGGTAAATCGAACATTACAAACAACCACATAACATGATAAGCATTTAGCCGATTCTCACTCATTTCAAAAGAGGCAAACTGATTTTCTTTACTTCTTTGGCATAATATTTCACAAGCGAAGCCATTGTCATGGTTAGCCCCACGCTTAAAGGACGAGTTACGTTTATAAAATATGTATCACAATAAAGTAATTTTATCAATATTCCTTTCACTTCAGTGGTAAGTGTCGTTTGTCCATTTTGGGTAAGATGGTATGCTATTTCATCAACAAACGGGCGGTAAGGCTCCATCATATCGTCTGCTAAAGGAAAAGCGTTACTGCGGTTATGATGAAAGATGCCCAATGCAGGAAATAGACCTGCAGACATCATTGAGCGTGTTACTGCCGCACGTAAAATGGTATAACCATAGTTGAGCAGCGCATTTGTACCAGACTGATTTCTATCTCTTATGAAATCTTTTCCAAATAGTTGTGTCCAATATAGTTTAGCGGCGGCCCCTTCTCGGTTGGTACTATCCCCACTCTTTACATTATTATAATAAGGGAACAAACATTTTCCTTCTTTACCCAATTTCTCAAGAAGTTGTGCTTGATTTTTTATCTTACATTCTATTATTTGTTTCCAAAGCTGTTTATTGAAAGACGGACTTGCAGAAAGTTGATTGCGTAAAGTTTCACCTTGTGTGTTGTTATTATCTAAATTAAACAACATGGATGTTGGCATACCTTTTTGATTGCAAAATACTACCGACACGTTATTTTCTGTCAATGCATTTAGAAGTGGTACACTTATTGAGACCATAGGATTGTCAACCATTAAGAAACCTATATCTTCAATAGGAATGGTTCGTCGCTCATCAGGCAAGTCTTTCATGGTAATAACCAGTTGGTTATACCTTAATGAAAGACTTGCTGGATGAGAAAAGACAACGCTTCGTTTCAACATATCGGCTTACTCTTTAAGCGTTACTTTACCAAGAATGTCGATAGTAAAATCTATACCATCTACTAATATGTTGATATTGTTTATACTCTGTCTGAAAATTGGAACATACTCATTATTATTTTTATAAGGAGTGCTATAAATAGGTAACCCTTCTTTACGAGCTTCTTGATGATATTTAAATTTTATACGTCCATCTTTTTCAATGCCAACCACCTTGTAGAGTCTTTTAACTAAGTCTTTGGTATTATCCACTTGTATTTCGTCAGGATTTTCTTCAAACATTAACACCAGCTGCCCCATTAAAAGTTTTGTTTTAAGTGGCAATCCATATTTGGCGCTGTGAGTAGGCACTATTGACGAGAATATATTTCGGTCTTGACTTCGTTTATAATATTTAGCTGCCTCGATATAGCTTACTATTTCAAATTCTCTAACCACTTTATTTTTCACCAAACCCTCATAAATAGCCAACAAGTAATTATTTTCATTCATTACATGATATTGCTGTTTATATTCTTTTTTGGACAAATCTCGATGTTGCCTGATATTGATGGGTTGCTTCACGGATTTAGCAAAGCATCTTACCTTTTTTATAAGTATGCCTTTATCGTCATTCATATAGATTGGTTCTACAATAGCCTGCTTGAAATTTTTGTCCGCTATTGCTTCTTTAATGGTTCGCTTCACGGTTTCATCGACAATATTTTCAAGCTCTTCTGGTTTTGTAAACGAACTGAGTGGTCGCCGAACAACATATTTTATTTCTCCATCTCGCTCTATTGCACCATAATATGTATCAAGATGTAAGCTACCTCTTGCCGTGTCCCCTTGAGCTAACACCTTTCCTTTAGATGTCTGCACATACTTTTTTGTATGCTTCGGCATGTTGTTCGGAGTATCGTGTACTACCAATAAATTTTTATATATGTTGAGAACATCCTCTGTAAATGTAGCCCAAGGTTTTGAGAATTTAGGTTTGGAACCTCTGCCCTGCTTAAATGTTTCTTCCGTGCGGTAATATTCAGCCATGAGATCGTACTCTCTCTTTCCGATGCATGCAATGGTGATAGCATCCATACAATGATGCGAATGATTATCTCTACATTTCTTTTCATATTCACTTTGCAGCCCCCACATTTTACGAAACTCGGCTGTTGCCACGCCTTTTACCACATAAACATTCGACTTATTGCGACTGTCTGCTTGATGGAATAACGACTTTAGGTACAACCCCGCATAACGAGAAATAAGTCCGATGCCAGTTCCCTGTCTCCTGCTGAACCCTTCGGGCACTTCGGTCATAGTAAATCGTTCATACTTTCCTCGCCAATAATCTATCTCCATTTGTAACTTATGGCGTTTTTGTATCCTTTTATCTTTCACAGCTTTATCCATTCCAGCAAATGTGCGTTGCTTGTCACGTTCTTTTACCAGCTGTTCATATTTGTTCTTCCACGGTTCAATTCTTGTCAATATCTCTTCATGATTTGACAATTCTGTTGGTAGTTTGGCTTTTTTTATCTCTCTGTTAAACCGATTGTTACACAATGTAAGGTTCATCTGTGTGCTGTCTCCACCAACACACTGTGGAATAGTGTGCTCTATATCAAATTTGGGATTACTCCCTATAAAGTCGGTGATACCTATTTGTTCACCCGTATATAAGCAATAGTGGTTTTGTTCCTCCCAAAGTTGAAACTTTAACACATCTGTTAGAGTTGGTTCAATGTCTTTTCCTGTTTCTTCTTTGTATAACTTCCTTATTTCATCGCCATATTTTTTGTGTTGTTTGTCTTGCTCTTTTTGCCTATCTGCAATTGCTTTTCGCTTATTGGCATCATTCAATTCTCGGGCGTATTCAACATGTACTTCCGTATTTTCGTCAATGATACTTTCTTTCAACAACTGGTTTACCACTCGTCTCAAGATATGTAGAGAGCGCATAGCCATAGGATTTCTGATGGCATTGGTTCGTGGCGAGCCCAACTGCAATATGCCAAATTTGTTGCGTAGCGCATTAGGATAGGTTTCTATCATAGAAGGATGGTACAGTTTGTCAGTTGCTCCTGCTGGTAACTCAAAATTATTTTCAAGAAAATCTTTAATCAACATTTCAATAGTTCCTTGTACATCGCGATGTTTAGGTTGATAATTGAACACCAGTTCACCAACATTCTCCATGATGTACTTTCTGTTCTGCTCGTTGTTCCATATTTCTTTACCTACTATGGCAGGAATGTTCGCAAAGAACGAAGCATGCGTATAATACATTCCCTTGCGCAAGAACGGCAAGAATTTGCGTATAGCTTTCAGGCTTAGCGCTGCAAAACTGTGACTTAGTTTTATCTTTGCAAACTTCTCTGCACTCTCCTCATCCAACTGCAACTTGTGATGAGCAAACTCTTTTAGCTTTTCAACCGATGAAAAAGAATACAACACATTCCAAACATCGTCCACCATTTCTTGCAAACTCTTACTCCCATTCTTCTTTTGAACAAGTGTGTATGTCTCGGCTATACCCGTCTTCCAATCATCGCCAAATATGCTTTTCAACTGTGCTGTAGTTGGACATCCTGGCACGCCCTGTGTCATTCTATAATTAAACTTGTAAGCTCGTTCGTCTTTGTCGTGTATCCAGGAATAGTTTTTCTTGCCTGCCAAAGCCTTGGCTATGTCTTCAAAGTCGAAATTAGGTTTTGATTTACGGAAAAACAAAGGTTCAATTTTCTCTCGCTCCTCATAAGTTAATGGACGTAGTTCTAAATCGTGAGGTCCTTTTACCTGAATGTTGTTGACAAAACAAAGCATTCTAAATTCTTCATAATCAGGATGCGAATCGGCACAACGCGGTTTATCTCTTTCAAAGGTACACCTACCAACACCGTGCCTTTGCGATTTAAGCGGAAGTTGAAAGAAGATGGCTCGTTGCAAATCTTCTATTAACTCGCTGCTTAGTTCTTGTTTTTCACAAATAGCATCAAACTCATGTTGGTAATGTTTTTTACGGTCTGTGTACCTTTGCCTGATGCGTACCTTATTACCTTGTTCATGATAGAGTTTATAAAAATAATCTCCAAGATATTCGCATCCCGCCTCTTCCATTTCTGACGATAGCTGTGAAATTCCCGATTTCACCACTCCGTCTTCTTTATTATCTGCACAGGTGTCCAGTCGATTACTCAAAAAACCACGGCGTTGCGTTAAATGATATAAAGCACGACCTAAGGTATATCTATCAGTCTCAATCGTTAAATCTAATTTCTCGTGCAGACATCTATGTCTATCATAATAAGGATTTTTCCCCTCTTTATCGCTTGTGCGTTGCCATAACATCAACTCATCGCTTTTAGGATATTGCTTCTGTAAATGCCACTGCCGTAAATCATCATCACTCAAATAAGGACAAAGATGATATTTAACCAACACCTTCAACACTTGTATTTTGCGTAAGCGGCGTCGAAAATATTGTTTCCGTATAGCTTTATTCCCCGAACGCTCGGCAGCCTTAGAAGATTCTATCCCCTTTTCAATTTTTACACCTTCTTGAAAGATAACATCACCATATTTAATAAGCTCGTAACTCTGGGCATGCTCATCCCAATCAACTACTGCCCACCCCAAACTGTTGGTGCCAGTATCCAATCCTAATATGCGTTTGTTCATGATAAATGAATTTATTTCTGTAAAATTAGAAAATATATTTGTTAGTAACAAATATTTTGTTTACATTTGCCACATAAGATATTCTACATCTTATCACAATAAGGCTATATGCCGAAGGATGCAAGTCCTACAGCCCCTCTTCGGAGGGGCTTATTGTTTATGGTCTTATACAGCAATCGCTTGACATTTTATCTTACGCGTAAAAAGGTAAAATAACCTATCAAATAATTTCAGTATTAGCCACATCTATTGCTTCTAAATCAATGATTAGGGTTTCGTAATATTCTTTTTTATTGTAAATTTGCAAGACTAACCAAATAAACCATTAAATGATATGAAGATGCTGAAAACCTGTCTATCTGTCTTAGCATTCACTTTGGCATGGAATGTTAGCGCAGCCGACAAATTAGAACCCGTTGACTATGTGAGCCCTTTGGTAGGAACATTGTCCAAACATGCCTTATCCACAGGAAATACTTATCCTGCTATTGCGCTTCCATGGGGAATGAATTTTTGGATGCCACAAACAGGAAAAATGGGAGATGGTTGGGCTTACGTCTATACTGAGGACAAATTGCGTGGCTTCAAGCAAACACATCAGCCCAGTCCTTGGATTAACGACTATGGACAGTTTGCCATTATGCCCATCACGGGCAAGCCTGTTTTTAACGAAGACGAGCGTGCCAGTTGGTTTTCTCATAAGGCAGAGGTGGCAAAACCTTATTATTATCGTGTCTACTTAGCCGATCATGACATCGTTACCGAGTTCACTCCTACCGAGCGAGCCGTGATGTTTAGGTTCACGTTTCCCGAAAACAGTCATTCGTATGTCGTGGTAGATGCGTTGGATAAAGGCTCGTCGATACAAATTATCCCTGCTGAAAACAAGATTGTTGGCTACACTACGCGCAACAGTGGTGGCGTTCCTGACAACTTTAAGAATTACTTTGTTATCCAATTCGACAAGCCTTTTACGTATCGTGCAGCTGTGGCAGACGGTAAAATTGATGAAAGCAAGACCGCTGCAACGGTAAATCATGCAGGGGCTATCATTGGTTTTAAGACACAGCGTGGCGAGAAAGTGCATGCGCGAATTGCTTCCTCGTTTATCAGTCCGCAACAAGCCGAACTAAATTTGCAGGAGTTAGGCGCACGAAGCTTTGAGGAAATCAAGCAACAAGGTCGACAGATATGGAACAAAATGTTGGGACGTATCGAAGTAGAAGACAACAACATCGACCATCTTCGCACGTTCTATTCTTGTTTGTATCGCTCAGTGTTGTTCCCACGAAGTTTCTTTGAGAAAGATGCTACGGGAAAAATTGTGCACTACAGTCCGTATAATGGGCAGGTATTGTCAGGCTATATGTTCACCGACACAGGCTTCTGGGACACGTTCCGTTGCTTGTTCCCCTTGCTCAACCTGATGTATCCTTCCATGAATGTAAAGATGCAAGAAGGCTTGGTGAACGCCTATCTCGAAAGTGGGTTCCTTCCTGAGTGGGCAAGTCCGGGACATCGAGACTGTATGGTGGGCAACAATTCTGCCTCTGTGGTAGCAGATGCATACCTCAAGGGCTTACGTGGATATGATGCGGAAACGCTATGGAAGGCTGTTACGCATGGAGCAAATGCCGTTCATCCTACCGTTAGCTCTACGGGTCGTTTGGGTTTTGATGAGTATAACAAAATGGGATATGTGCCCTACGATGTGGATATCGACGAAAATGTGGCTCGCACGTTGGAGTATGCGTATGACGACTGGTGCATCTATCAGTTTGGTAAAGCCTTAGGTAAGTCTAAAAAAGAGTTGGCTCCCTATCTCAAACATGCCATGAACTATAAGAATGTCTTTGATCGTGAAACCAATCTCATGCGTGGTCGTAACAAGGACGGCAAGTTCCAGTCGCCATTTAGTCCGCTGAAGTGGGGTGACGCCTTTACCGAAGGCAACGCTTGGCATTACACTTGGTCGGTATTTCACGACCCACAAGGACTCATCAACCTCATGGGAGGGAAACAAACTTTTAATCTCATGCTCGATTCTGTGTTCAATGTTCCACCTCTCTTCGACGATAGTTATTACGGAAGTGTTATCCACGAAATACGTGAAATGCAAATTATGAATATGGGCAACTACGCTCATGGCAACCAACCCATACAGCACATGATTTATCTGTACGGCTATTCAGGGCAACCCTGGAAAACACAATACTGGATAAGAGAGGTGATGGACAAGCTCTACAATGCCAATCCCGATGGCTATTGTGGTGATGAGGACAACGGACAGACCTCGGCATGGTATGTATTCTCCGCCATGGGATTCTATCCTGTATGCCCTGGTAGCAACCAATATGTAATAGGCACCCCCTACTTTCAAAAGATGACCTTGCACTTAGAGAACGGAAAGACGTTGACGCTCCAAGCCAATAATTGCAGCACCGCGAATAAGTATATCCAGTCGTTGCGCATCAATGGCGTGCCTTCTACCCGAAACTACTTCACTCATCAGGAGCTCATGCAAGGCAGTACTATTGTTTATGACATGGGCAACGCGCCTAACAAGCAGCGTGGCATTCAAGATGCCGATGCTCCTTATTCGTTCTCCACAGCGCTAAGGCGGTAATAGGTGAACGGTTATTATACACGAAGTGGGAGGGAAACCAATGGTTCCCTCCCACTCTATTTCATGTCATGAGTAGTTGCAGGACTATTCTCGGCACGCATGCCGAGGGTTACCACCCACTTCCCCAGTTCTTATCGTTGCTACCATCCTCTTCGTCCCATGAGTCCAAGTCGTCGCCCTGCCACTGCTTTCCATTGGCATCAGTGGCACCAGGATCGTCTATTGGTATTTCGAGGGGACTTCCCATTACAAGGTTGCTTGTATTCATTTTGATGATTTCGGTGCGTGGCGACAGGTAGGTGCGTCTGACGCCAGCTGTGCTGTTTGTATTTATATCTATGGTGTTCATCTTTATTTCGTCTTTAATGTTTTCTTACCCTTCATGATATACATGCCCGATGGCAGACTGTCGAAGTTGGTACCTACATAGCGCCCGTCCATGGTGTATATGCGCTGTGCGCCTTGCTGTGCATCGGCATCATTTGTCACATCGCTGATACCTGTAGTCTTGCTTTCATCGAGCACCATGAACTTCTTGGCACCTGATGCACCCGGCAAAAGATTAACAAAACCACGGAATGGCGGTATGCTGGGACATATGACACCAGGTGACTTATCCACATATAGCATTTGCTTCCATACATCAATTTCTTGATTAAATCCATTTATGGTATTCTTCGTTGCTATGTTCAACACCCAGGGTCTATTTGAATCATTACCATAAGCCTCAGCAGGAATCTTTTCGGTGCTGCCTTGGAAGCTGTAAGACTGCCCAGGCTTCGTGGCGGCAAAGCCAACAGGCTTTAAGCGTCCTCCTCTACTTATTTCAAACTTATCAGTTGGCGACTTAGCTATCTCCACGTTGTTTGCCGTAAATGCATTAGAGTTTTTGTTTTTATCGTTTGCTTTGGTGATGCGCAGAAGATAAGGCCTGTTTGCATCGAGCGTGCTGCCGTCTTCTATTGGTAGGAAAACATAGAATTGTGTATCTATTGGATAACCGTAAGGGTACTCAGGTTGCTCATCCCAATACTCACCATTTGTGAAATATTTTTTCGAGTACTTATAGTCCAACTTGTATGCGCGTATTCCTTCCGGCAGTGTCACGGCATATGGCAGGAAGATGGTGAAGCAGTGCTTGCCATCAGCAAACTTAGAGAAGTCGCGATAGGAGGTTAAGGAATTGTCTCCTTCATAATGAGCAACTGTTAATGCGGTGTTGTAACCACGATCTATCATTTTGTTGTTAATGGTCATGTTGCATCGGTTATAAACCGCTTCTTTTGCAGTAAAGGCATAAGGAAACTCATACTCCATGCCATCCTGCAAGCTCAATTTGGTGCATTCGCCGTTGCTCTTAACAAAGTTCACGTCCTGACCTGCCGCAAAGGAGATGTCCTGCGCTTCGGGAAGATAAACGACGGTATGGGTTGGCAGACCTGCTGTAATAGTACCTGAATTAAATTCGCGTGACAAATTCTTCAGGTTCTTTTTGAAATCTTCATTTTTTACATTGCGCAAGTCTACATATTCCAAGTTGGGGCAACCTTCAAGAATTTCTGCACCAATCTTGCAGTTAGCACTACCCTTCAAGATAAATGCTTCCAATTTAATATTTCCCGCAAAGGCACCATCGCCTACTTCCTCAACTTGGTCTCCAATCACAAAGTCACCTGACATAATGCCATTTTCGAAAGCCCTTGCACCAATCTTCTTTACTTCAGACAAGGGGTTGAAACTAAGAATACCAGCATTTGAGAAAGCTCTTTCGTCTATGGAATTCACCACAGAATAGGGAATGACAAAATGAGATAAGTTGGTAAAGGCTTTTTCAAACATGCCTGTAGGGATGGTTGTTGGACCTTCAGCCAAACTTACACTGCCACCGAATTCCGCAAAGGATTCCACACCTGAACGTTGGTCAGTGCCTGCAGGCAGGTTCTTATACATCGCCTTAATTTTGTTATCTTCGGGCAGTTCGCCAATTTTCGCTGTTGCGGGGATGGCTGTTGTTATCTCAATTTTGGCACCCTTGAAAGCCTGATACCCCACGAATGTTATATTCGGGCACTTAAACTCTGACGTTGAAAAGATTCCTTCAAAGGCTTGGGGACCTATGGCAGTTGAGCCTGGAATATCAACCGCTGTACCAGACACTCTATCCCATGTCCCTTTTTTGGCGGGGTTTCTACCTTTATATGGTTTAAGGTAGAAAGTTTCCAAACTGCTCTTGTAGAAGGCGCGCCAACCGATGTACTTCAGACTTGTCGGGAAATTCAACAACTTGACACTGCATTGATAAAAGGCAGCATCTTCAATGGCTTCTATCGTTTCAGGAAGTACCATTTTTGTGATTCTTCTTTCATTGATGAATGCATAGGAGCCGATGGCTGTGACTGTCCACTCCTTGTCATTATAGTTGACCTTATCTGGAATAGTAATAGTGTAAATCTGTCCGGTAGCCTTTTCATAAGCAAGTTCGTCTGCTATGGTTTCAACTTTTTTGCCATTCTTGTCCACTGCATTTATCTTCAGCGTACCATTGTAGCCTTTCCACTCGTCAGGGAGGTCAGCCGTTGCATCAGCTAACACCTGCCGTGTTGCCTCTGGCTTTGTCACATCTGTGTTTGCGTATGATACTTTCACGGTTTTGGCCGTGGCATCTACCACCTCATACCACAGTTGTCCGACTTGGAACCTTTTGGCTGCGTTCTGCGCAGTGATAGGCTGAGCCGTTATCATCAGCAGCACAAGCGCAAACCATGCGCTGCGAAGCTTTGTCTTGTTGTTGTAATTTTCTTTCATAAATTCTAAATAATATTTAATTGTTGTTTTATGTCGTTGAACCGTTACTCCTGAAAAGAATTGATGAATACCAGATTTTATGAAACTCCACAATTCGTTGCAAAGATACATAAAGATATTGGTTGTAACAAGTACAACGAGTATTTTTTACACACATTTAACGAAAATGTCATAGTGGCAACGGAATGACACGGAATAACACGGTTCTTTCACTGAAGGGTGTTAACAACGAATTTAACAAATTACACAAATCAACTCAGCAAGACAATGAACGCAAGCGTTCTGCGAATGGAACAAATAAACATAATTGTTGTTGAACAACAAATTTAACAAATTACACGAATCAACTCAACAAGACAATGAACGCAAGCGTTCTACGAATGGAACAAATCTGACGACATCAACTTATCGCATATCTGTGCTAAATTCGTTTCATTTGGTGAACGCTGGCGTTCATTGATTGCAGCAATCGGATTTGTTTTTTTTGTTCAATTCGTTGTTAAAATAAATGATTGTTGTTAAAACAAAAGAAAATGATTGTTGTTGAACAGCGAATGAAGCAAACGATTTTCTACAGTTTTGTCAAAATAAATTGCCGAAATTTAACACTTCAGAAGTGGGTAAAATAGCTCGTGAACATGGGTGAATTAGCGTGTTAGAAAGTCACAATTTGGTTGTTCCATGTCTTTAAGGCGTCTATCTCAATGACTTTGCACGACTAAAGCATGCTTTCAAGCCCCTTGATCACATGGAGTAAGGGCGTTATTTTGCGCTTATAAGAGTGGGTTACGAGACGATTTTCAACGTTATGAAATCTTATTTTTGGCAAAGAGTTGGCTTTCAACGAATTGCAAACTTGCTCAAAACTCGCGTATTTTCAACCGATGCTCCCCTTGCTCGCAAATATTCAAATTATGGAAGTGCTATTGTCCAATTTTTTCAAAACGCAATTAACACTTTTAACAATCGCAGATGACGCACGGAGGTGCACGAGTATTCGTGGCAAGGCGATGGGGAAATATCCTCATAATATAGGATTTTACATGTAATGACATTATTGTAAATTTGCAACCAAACATTATACAAACGATTACGTTGAGTACGCCATTCCGTTGCTGTTGGGAAACACCCTGTTGCCATGAGCGAGACAACGTGTTGAACACAACGCCCTTACGCTTCCGCGCATTGTCGTGGAGCATGGGGAGAGCAGCACTCACACCGCAAAGAAAACAAGAGAATTAAAAAGATGAATCAGCAATTGCTCGATAAATATAACGTCCCGGTGCCTCGGTACACCAGTTATCCCCCCTCCAACTATTTTCACGAACTGACCACAGACCAGTATCTCTCTGCCATAGAAGCCTCCAACCACCATGCGCACCAGCCGTTGGTGTCCTTTTATCTGCATATACCGTTTTGTAGACATTTATGCCATTACTGCGGTTGTAACTCCTACCCCATGGCGAACCCAGACATGAGGAGAAGATATGTTGATGCCTTGCACCAAGAAATAGACCTCATTGCCAGTCATTTAGACACCCAAAACCGCCAAATCTCGCAGATACATTATGGCGGAGGAAGTCCTACGGCATTGCCCATAGCAGACTTAAAGTCGCTCAACGAACACTTGCGCTCGTTGATGCCCACCATAGCACATCCAGAAATTGCCATAGAGTGTCATCCCGGCTACTTGGCAGAAGGAGATTGGGAGGCATTGGCACAATGTGGTTTTAACAGATATAGCTTGGGTATTCAAGATTTTGACGAGCATGTGTTGAAGGCAGTCAACCGCCGTCCGTCACTCCTTCCAGTGGAAGAGATTATGCACCTCCTGCGGCAGCAGGGTGCAACGGTGAATATGGATTTGCTGTTTGGCTTGCCCTATCAAATCCCCGACTCGTTTGCTCGAGCCGCTGAACAGGCAGCAAACTTACACCCAGACAGGATAGTGACTTTCAGTTATGGCCACGTGCCATGGGTGCACAAACGCCAGCTGATACTCGAAAAATTGGGATTGCCACAAGACGATGACAAACAAGAGATGTATCGACGGGCAGCAGAAGTGTTACATACGGCAGGTTATCGCAGCATTGGCATGGACCACTTTGTGTTACCTACCGACGAACTGAGTGTGGCATTGGAAACAAAACAGCTGCATCGTAATTTTCAAGGCTATTGTACACGCCGCACCACAGGGCAGGTGTATGCCTTTGGCGTGACAGCTATCAGTCAGCTACAAACGGCATACGCACAAAATGGGCGTGACATTCAGGAGTATATCCGTTGCATAGAAGCAGGAAAGCCTTACACCTATCGTGGCTACGAGCTTACAACGCAAGAGCAAATGGTGCGTGAAGTGATAGAGCAAATGATGTGTAACTACCACTTCTCTTGGTCGGAAATTGCGGCGCGCCTTGGGTGTACACCTGCCGAGGTGAAGGCAGCCACAAACTATGATGAGCAGAAATTGAAAGAGATGGAGGCAGACGGCTTGATACAGCTCAGAGAGGACAGCATCAGTATGACTCAGACAGGGTCGCCCTTTGTACGCAATGTGGTTGCCACCCTCGACCCACTCATGGCGCACACCGATAAAAAATTTTCCAAACCTATATAAAGATGAATTGGTGAGCGGTGGTGAGATTTGAATTTTACGATCGCTGACCCACAAGAAAAGTAACTTTAGAGGAGCGCAGCAGCGCAATTTAGGGCGGTTCTATAAATTAGCTTTGTCAGATTGCGAGGCTGTTTTTGTGGTCAATTTGTTTGTAAGTGAAGGAGTATAGCGGGCTATACGACTGAACGAGCAAGCAAATTGAACCAAAAACAGTACAAGCCGAATACAATCAAACTTGTTTGAATTGTTGAGGCGCAGCCTGTTTTATATAAAAAGAGACCGCAAGATGACAAAAACGTAAACTGACTGATATACTAAAACTTTACGGCGGTAATTTATAGAACCGCCCTATAATGATAAAAAGAATGGCAGAAAATAAAGACAACTTCTCCGTAGAGAGCAAACCCACTCATGAGCATCAGCCTGCCCAAGAAGCCACACGACACGTCGATGTGTGTGTGATAGGTGCAGGGTTAACAGGACTCACCACCGCCTTTCTGTTGAAGCGGAAAGGCAAAGAAGTGGTAGTGATAGAGAAACAACCCCGAATAGGCGGACAGATACACACTCAACAGGTGGGCGACTTTATCATGGAGAGCGGTCCTAACACGGGTTCGGTATCCTTTCCAGAGGTGGCAGAACTGTTTGAGGCATTAAACCAAGAGTGTAGCATGGAGACCGCATGCGAATCGTCGAAAAGGCGTTGGATATGGAAAGGAGGACGTTTTCACGATTTACCAGCAGGACCGATAGGAGGATTGCGCACACCATTGTTTACGTGGTACGACAAATTCCGCATCTTGGGAGAGCCTTTTCGTGCCAAAGGAACCAATCCTGATGAGACCGTTGGCGCATTGGCAGCGCGCAGATTGGGGAAATCGTATCTCGATTATGCGGTAGATCCCTTTGTATCGGGCGTGTATGCTGGTAATCCGATGACATTGGTTACCCGATTTGCGTTACCCAAATTATATCTATTAGAACAAGAACACGGTAGTTTTATCCGTGGAGCCATTGCCAAAGCCAAAGCGCCGAAAACAGAAAGAGACCGACGGGCAACGAAGAAAGTGTTTTCTGCACGTGGCGGTTTGAGTCATTTGGTCAATGCCTTGGGCGATGCTATTGGTGTAACGCATCTCATCACTGGTGCTGACGGGGTGGAAATCAATCCTACGGACGGTGGTTATGTGGTGAAGTACACCACTGGTTTAGGACAAGCGCAAACCGTTTACTGTCATCAAGTGGTTACTACTTGTGGGGCGTATGCGCTGCCCGCTCTGCTACCTTTCATCCAACAATCGTTGATGTCCAAGATATCGAATTTGTTTTATGCGCCCATCGTACAAGTGGGGGTAGGCATCAAAGACACGCAAGGGGTATCCCTTAACGCTTTTGGTGGGTTGGTACCCTCGTGCGAGAAGCAACAAGTGTTGGGCATACTGTTCCCCTCCAGTTGCTTCGAAAATCGTGCTCCGCTCGGTGGTGCTACTCTCTCGTTCTTCTTGGGAGGGGTGCGACATCCCGATTTCCTATCGAAGACAGATGAAGAATTGACAGCCATAGTAGAAGATGCCTTACACCGTATGTTGAAGTTGCCTGCGTCTGTGCAGCCAGATGCCATTCGTATCTTCAGGCACGAGCGTGCCATTCCGCAGTACGTGGCATCGAGTGGCGAACGCTACGCTGCCATTGAACAAATACAGCAGCAATATCCGGGCTTGATTTTGGCTGGAAACATCAGAGACGGCATCGGCATGGCGCATCGAATACGACAGGCTTTTGAGGTGGCAAGGCTGTAATCCACTCCTATTGTGTTATTGCAACGGACAGCAAATAAAATTATTAGAGAAACGGATTAACACGGAACAGCACGGACAACGTCCGTGAATATCCGTGATACTCCGATGCAACGGACAATAAATAAAATTATTAAAGCAACGGAAGAACACGGAACAACACGGACAACGTCCGTGAGAATCTGTGATGCTCCGATGCAACGGACAGCAAACAAAATGATGAGAGCAACGGATTAACACAGAATGACACGGACAACGTCCGTGAATATCCGTGAAACTCCGATGCAACGGACAGTAAATAAAATTATTAAAGCAACGGAAGAACACGGAATGACACGGACAACGTCCGTGAGAATCCGTGAAACTCCGATGCAAAAAACAACAAACAACCAGTAGCCTTTGTTTTAATTGCATTACTCTTCGATAAAAAGAACGGTGGACAGAAGAGGAGTTAATGAGACAGTTTGTTGGTGAGTTTCGTTGAATTTTGTTATCTTTGCAAAATAGAACCATCTAATAGCTGCGAGATATTATACAAAATGGAAAAGGTTTCGTTGAAGGCATATTTGAGACAGTATTTCGATATGTCGGAGAATCGTGAGAAGGAAGAGGATGTTGTTAAAGATATAACATCAGGAGTAACCTTTAAGGGAGCTAACCTCTGGATTCTAATATGTGCCGTGTTTATTGCTTCTTTAGGACTCAATATCAATTCTACAGCGGTTATTATCGGAGCAATGCTCATTTCACCACTCATGGGACCCATCTTGGGTATGGGATTAGCGGTAGGCATTGATGACTTACCGCTGTTGAGACGAGCCGTAAAAAACTATATGGTGGCGACCATTATTGGTATTATCACCGCAACCATTTACTTTTTCTTATCACCTTACCAAGGTGTACAATCAGAGTTGTTGGCGCGTACGGAGCCTACCATATACGATGTTCTCATCGCCTTCTTTGGTGGTGCAGCAGGCATTGTGGCTGCCTCTGTCAAAGACAAGGGCAATGTGATTCCCGGTGTGGCGATTGCTACGGCATTGATGCCACCGCTATGTACGGCAGGATATGGTATTGCTACGGGGAACTTAGCCTTTTTTGCGGGCGCTTCTTTATTGTACTTCATCAATACCGTCTTCATTGCTGTGGCAACCACCTTTGGTGTCTTCTTATTGCGTTTCAGACGCAAACACTTTGTGGACCCTCAACGGTGTAAGTTTGTACATCGTATGATTATCGCCATTGCCGTGTTAACAATGATTCCGGCAGCTTATATGACTGTTCGAATGATGCGATCGAGCTTGTTTGATAGACAGTTGAATATCTTTGTTCGACAGAGCTTAAACTGGAAGGGAACGCAAGTGGTCTCACAACATCTCTATGGCGACAGCGTATTGCAAATAGTGGCATTAGGGAAGGAGATTACGCCTGAGCAAAAGAAGAAAGCACAAAAGGAGCTGAACGAACATTCGCGGCTAAAACATCTCAAGCTTGCCATCATACAAGGTACAGAATCCTCCGAATTTGCTCCAGAAGAAGGTTCTCTTTTAACAATTTCGAAAAATCAGGAACAAAGCATCAAGGTACTGCAACAGCAAGCTGCTGAAATCACAGACTTACAGCAAAGGTTGGAGAAAGTGAACTCTTATTCAAAGTTGAGCACAGAAATGTTTAACGAGATGTTGGTGTTATATCCCGGAGTGCAGTCTTTTGTATTGACGCCAGTTGTTGAAGCAAATTTGGATAGCACAGCAAACAAACCTTACATTTTAGCCATTGCTGAATTCAAATTGAAGAAACCACTGACAAACGACCAAAATAATCAAATGCGTGAATGGATTCAGAAGCGCACAAATGAAGAGAGTGTAAAGTTAGTGACCACCTATACCAAGTGAGAAGGCAGCCTGCGCATTAAGGTTTCGAGGCAATGAGATAGGCGGTTAAATCGTCAAAGGAATGAAACTTGGTGGGAATCTTATCCACCTTCAAGCCTATCAGCCTTGCTTGCGCTGCAGTATAAGGACCCATGCAGGCAACATCAATCAACTCGAGAACACTATCGGCATCGGTGCCATACACTTCTTCGAGACCTTCTTTGAATGCCACCACCTCACTACCACTGGTAAATACCACGGTGGAAATTTGTTGGTCGATGATCAAATCATACGCTTTTTTACGCTCCGAAAGTTCGGAAGCCATATTGACGTAAGCATCGATGCGCTGCACATCAATATTCAACTCCTTGAGTCGTTTGATGAAGCCAGGAACCGTTTGAGGTTCTTCCAAATCCACGAAGGCAGGCGAGAGAGCGGCAATGCGGCATCCCTTAGTGAAGCCACGAGCCTCTAACGCTTGGGCTATGCCGAGCGGACTGGACTCCTCGGCAATGAAAGGAGGAGTGACTCCTAATTTATCTTGAAGATAGTCGTTGTCTTTTCCAATAGCCAAGAATTGAGTTTGGGTGAGGTCATCGTGATTGTGTCCATAATAATGCATGGCATCAATGGCTTTTCGACTCAAGCAAACCACAAAATCATACTCATGAAGATGAGTGCACAACTCCTGCATCTGCCTGTTGTTCGTAGCGAAAGTTGATTGAACCATCGGGATGTGAACGACGCTCACCTGGTCTTGATACCGCTTGAACGAAGCCTCTAAGCGAGAAGAATAATGTTGAGGGGCAGTAATGAGAATGGTTGGTTTCATAGCGTATCTTCATTTTTGAGAGGAAGTGAACTCCTTTTTGAACGTTTGAACAAAACAATCACATAGAGCAGAGACACGGCAGCAATGACCGCCTCTACACAGAACAAACCATGATATCCTAAGCGGTCGGCAATATTGCCACTGATAAGCGCCATTAACAAACCACTGATATGAGTAATAACGATTTGGATGGTAAAATCGGTTCCTTCACGTCCTTGGCGAACAATAAACATGGAAGAAGTGTACACCACTACAGTTCCCATGCCATAGCACATCCAAAGGAACATGATGCCACCAATGAGCCATGGCTTCGTGGGCGAAGAAAATGAAATCATCGTGAAATAGACCGTAGCGATGAGGATGAATACCGCAAAGAGAATCTTCACGCGCTCGATGCCGAAACGCCGGATGAGCATACTGGCAGGATAAGATACCACCATGGCTGCCGAGATGCCGACAATGCCATTGAGGACACCAATCTCTTTCATGTTGTAACCAAGATCTACCATATACGGTCGGACCACAGACAGCAGTCCCATGATGCTGGCATAATAAAGGAGTAAAAAGATAATCTGTGGATAAACTTCACGCTGGTTGAAAAACCAAATAAAATCAATCCATTTCGCTCTTTGGCTTTTCTCTTTAGGACGAATAAGCGCAATCTTTTTGTTCATGATTAACGGAAGGATTGCCAAAAGCACAAAGACACTGAGACATTGGGTGACCAAGTTCCAGCCATAATGATGCAAAACGATTAACAACACCCCACTGCCCAACAAACTACCGCCAAAGCTTCCCATGGATTGCATGCCGTTCACAAAGCTCTTTTGTTCCTTGTGCGTACACAATATAGCCAGTGCATCGGTCGCAATGTCTTGTGTGGCAGAGGCTATGAGTGAAAGGAATACCAAGACGATAATCAGTTGGATGTTGGTTTCTAAGTTTAATAATCCTGCACCAAGTATCAGGACAGCGTAAACAACTTCGGAGGAAATAATCCACCGCTTGTAGTCTTTTACACTCATACATTTTCTATCTACCAAAGGAGACCAAAGGAATTTGAGAATCCATGGCACCTTAATCAACTGCAGCAAACTGATGGTTGTCAATGAAAATGCCTGTTCGCGCATCAACACCTGCAATGCCGTTGAGAAAAAACTCATGGGAACGGCTTGGGCAATGTATAAACTAAAAAATGTTCCTAATAGATGTGACTTGTGTTGAGTTGACATAAATGTGATGCAGGATGTAAAGTGTCAGACAAGGTGACACGTAGAATTGTTCGTTTCTAAATTGATTTCAACACCTTTGCTTGCATTTATTTGAGTGTGTACACCAATGAAGTACCGATACAGAAAGGCTTTCCGGGCTGTCCCATCTTTTGGGAAGACACGAAATAGTATGCCATGTGTTTGGTGGCAGTCGTGTTTTTTGTCCACAACTCCCATGTAAAATGTCCTTTGGTGGCGGCTACCTTCAAATTAAGGAGGGCGTAGAAGGGTTGATATTTCTCGTTGTTTTCATGCCAATAGATTTTTCCCATGCCTGTGAGATTAGCGTTGAACATCAATCTGTCTAACATGCCAAGCTGGTATAAGGAGTAATTAGCATTGAGCGAAACGGTGTGTCGAGGCACCATAGGCAAGATGTTCCCCGTGTAATCTCGCTTCTTTCCTGTATTGGCAGCAAGAAATCGAACATAAGTATATCCATAATTGGCATAAAGAAGGAGATTTTTTAAGGGTTGACCTGACAGGGAAACTTCAAATCCTTTGCTGTCCGAGTGTCCTATGTTGCGTATCACAGCCCCTACTGTAGGGACAATGACAGAGAGTTGTTGGTCTTTCCAGTCTACGTAAAACGCACTTGCTTCTAAGGAAAGGCGGTTTTCTAAGAAATTGAGTTTCGTGCCAATTTCATAGTTCCAAGTGTATTCAGCCGCATACGAGCGATCAGCTTCACTCTCTTTCGCTGCATTAAATCCTCCCGGTTTGTATCCTCGGGCAACTGTGAGATAAACCATTCTATTGGGTGTAAATTGTTGTTTAAGCGTAAATCGTGGTGTAATTTGATTGGAATACATCTTTTCATTGTACTGAACCAATAACTTTGATTTGCCTGAAGGATTGTTTTCTGGAGTCCAGTAAGTTTGATTATCAACCTTAGAAGTTTCATAATCATAGCGAATGCCTAAGGATGCCGATAAACCTTTGTATAAATCAAAGCTCGATACATGATAGGCAGCAAGTCCACTAACGGGGATTTCGTTTTCATTATCTTTCGTTCCTTTGGCACGGAGGGCGTGTTTAGGCGTAAAATAGTTGATGGCTGTCGCGAAGTTTTTAGTCTGTGTAAAGGCAAAAACGCCCGTCATCCAATGGTACCAATGGTCGTTCTTTGAGCGAAAAGTAAACTCCTGACTGAACATGTTTTGATGTTGCGGCATCCTCACAAAGAGACTATGGTTCTTGGTAAAGTCTTGATCCATCGACACTTTGTCTTTACTGTACTGAAAGGAAGATTGACTATTGAAACTAAATTTATCTCCTTCGTATCTCCAATTCATGCCTGTTGAAAGCACAAATCGATGATAACCTGATGCCTCGTCATAACTAATCTCATTGAGTGCATCTTTTTTGGCATCATAGATTGCATAAGGGAAGCCGCCTTGGTCGATAACATCTAAGTTGAGAGAATATCGCATCAACCAACGCTGCGCAGGTTTCCAAGCCAATCCTATTCTTATCGTCCCATTATCCATAGGGTCCGCTTTTTTATTTAAATAGGTGTTCATAAAGTAACCGTCATTATGATGATAGTTGCCTGCCACTGAAAAACCGAAAGAATTGGAGAGCTTCTGATACGTAGACGCCATGGCTTGAATGTCGTTATAGGAGCCATAACTTATTTTCGCCATGGTGTTTTGATACTCCAAAGGCGAATGAGTATAAATGTTGATGAGACCCGCAGTAGAGTTTCTGCCAAAGAGTGTACCTTGAGGACCACGCAAAATCTCCACCTTGCTAATTCCAAATAAGTCCATATCTAACACAGACCGGTCAAAGTATGGCATTCCGTCGACGTACACACCTACCGACGGCGTGCTGGTTTTAGAACCTATACCCCGAATGTAAATGGGAGAATATTGGCGTGAACCATAGTCGGGCATGTAAAAATTCGCCATTCGTCCACTCAGTTCTCGTAGTCCATCCAATTGATTGTTTTGGATGTAGAGATTGCCCACAGAAGATTGTGACACAGGCGACAGAGCCGCTCTCTCTTGTTTGAACCCAATAACAGACACCTCTCCTAAGTCATCTCCAACTTTAATGGTATCTTTCTCTTCTGCCATCATCGGCATTGCTATTAAAATAGCAAATAACATACTTGTAAAATTTGTGTAGAATCTCATATTCTTTGATTTAATTTTGTCAATAAAACGTTGCAAAATTATCTTAATTTTAGCATTTATTCAATCCTTATTTATATGGATTCTGTCCAATTGCACGTGTTTTCCTTCCGTGATACTGCTAATTAAAACAAGAAATACGGCTCCACTTACTGTCGTTTCATCACAGCGCAGAACCGATCAATGATTGTTAAAAAAAGACAAAATAGCAATATTTGTTGCACTTGTACAACAGTCTTCCAAGATTTATTCGTACATTTGCACTCGCTTAAAGAAAATAAGCTATATGGTTAGACTCGCTAGCTCAGTTGGTAGAGCACAACACTTTTAATGTTGGGGTCATGGGTTCGAGCCCCATGCGGGTCACAAAGTACTAAAAAAGAGGATTTCAGCTATGAAGTCCTCTTTTCCGTTTATACAAGCCACTTGTTAGCTAAATAGCACATTTAGAGGAAGTTATGCTAAATGTTGAACCTGCGGCTAACAGGACGTAACGGGAATTAAAAAGCCCTATCGGGAACAAAATGTGTTACCAATATGTGTTACCACCCCCCAAAAATGTGTTACCACTTGTACATGATGACCCCAAAATTACTCCTTTAGCCGATTTAATTAGTTAAATTATGCTAAAAGAGAATGTAACGGTTATTTTTGACCGAAAGAAACAAGTAGAGAAACGTGGCTCTGGCAAGGTAGAATTACGCATCTATCTTGGCAGAACTGAACGCAAGTACATTTCTTTAGGTGACTTCCCTGCTGAAAAGTGGGAAAAATTTGCTTCCTCACCACAGGTGAAAGCCGAGCGAAGAAAGTGTGAACAGATTGTCGGAGCTATGGAGCTACTGGGCAATGAAATGACAATTGCCACTTTCGATGCTTATTATTATGGTGCAGAACAACGGCCTACCTTCATTTCCTCTCCTAAGAAGATAGCCCCCACAAAGTACAAGGTGAAAGTTCAACCTTCGATCAACCTCATAGAATACATGAAAGAGCATATCGAGGCTGAAGATATTAGTGAGGGTACTCGAAAACACAAGCAATGCACGCTGGACGCATTGAAGAGATTTGGCAAGATTCAGAAACTGACAGACCTGACAAGCAACAATCTGGTGGCTTTTGATGAATGGCTACACGACGGTACGCGATCAGATGTCGGAATACATACCTATCACAAACATCTGAAAAAGTATTCTCACTTATTATATATTGAGGGTAAGATTGAAGTAGATCCATATACCCAGGTCAAATTCAAACGTGGAGAGTGCAAGGAAAGAGAGCCTCTGACAGAGGCTGAGCTACAAAAGTTGAGAAAGATTAAGTTGGACGAAAAATTAGATAAGGTTCGAGACCTGTTCGTCTTTTCTGCATACACTGGACTGGCCTTTTGTGATGTGCAGGCCTTTGATTTTGAAAAAATGACAGAACAGCAGGGAAAATTGTATTACATAGATGGAAGCCGTATCAAGACTGCATCGAAGTTTTTCACCCCAATCCTGGGACCAGCCATGGAAGTGCTAAAGAAATACAAGTTTGTCCTTCCTAAGATTTCAAATCAGAAGGCAAATGACTTTCTTCACCTCATCGAGACTGCCCTGAAGTTGAACAAGCCGTTGACTTTTCACGTCGCCAGGCATTCTTTCGCAACATTGGCTCTCGCACATGACATACCTATCGAGAATGTATCGCGTATGCTCGGACACAAGAACATCCGGACTACACAAATCTACGCTAAAGTACTAAAGACCACGATAGAACGGCACGCTGAGAATCTTCAGCGAGCAATCAGATGATTTATTGACACACCGCATAGAGCCATATCTCCCACTTCGAGGTATGGCTTTATGTTTTACGCTCCATCAGATAATTCACCAAGTAGGCAATGCCACCAAAAATCATCCACAAGACATACAAAAAGCCTTTAATCACCCAACCTATCAGCTGGAAGATGGCCCTGAACATGATATATACTAAGAGAAACACTTGCATCTTAAAACATTATTAGTCCAACTAAAGGTACAAAAAATAACTGAGAAAAGCAAGAAAAACGACATCTAAAACATTGATAATCAGTAGTTTTTTTATAGTTATTTATTCTCGTAATGTCACTATTTCACGGCTTCGGTTTTTCTCGAAGCAACGGACTCGTGACTTCGTTTTATCCCAATATCAACAAATCGGGATTTCGATATTCCAATTTCACGAAAACTCTTTTATTGAAAAAAGGGCGAGGGACATTGCAACTCATCATTTCTTGCTAACTTTATTACAGACAAGCAAGTGGCGGGACTACATTTCCCTTACGGAGTTTGGGTAGCAAGTTGTACTTTTGTGCGGACAAAAGTGACTTGCCAACTCTGTCAAGTTGGGGATTATTCTTCGCAACTCAGAATATAATCAGAAGAATATGGAACGGAAAACGAAAAGACTCTGGATAAGGATTTCAGCACAGGATGCCGAACTGATTAAGCAGAAAGCGGCCAACTACAAGACGGTAAGCAGTATGATATGGGATGCCATCAAACAATTTGACGACACGGGAACAAAGCGGAAGATAGCTGCGCTCAACGAGATGACAGCCCTTTACAAGAAGTATCAGCAGGACTTGGCATGGATGGGCGGCAACTTCAATCAGGTGGTCAAGCGTGCCAACGAACTGGCGATAGCCAATGAGCTGGCACTACCCTATTTTGAGAAAGTGCTTTACCCTCAAATCATGGAGCTGCAAAAGCTCTTAACAGCGGTAAAACAGGAACAGCATCAAATAGTCAAACGATTAACACGATAAAGTGAAAAACCGTCATCGGTAAATACCGATTTACCGTTTCCATCGTCTCACGATAACGTAAAATCACAAGAAAGCAATATGATAGCAACCATACTACCCTCCAGCACAACATTCCATGCCGTCGAGTACAACGAGCGAAAAGTGGCCAAAGGTCAGGCCGTGCTCCTTGAAATGCAGAACTTCGGTTATATGGGAGTCGTCAATGGCTACACGCCCGAACAGCTGCAACAGTACCTGATGGACTACTCGGCAAGAAACGAGCATATCCGCAAGGCGCAGTTCCATGTGGCTATCTCCTGCCGGGGACA
Source organism: Prevotella sp. TCVGH (assembly GCF_023522295.1). NCBI lineage: Bacteria > Pseudomonadati > Bacteroidota > Bacteroidia > Bacteroidales > Prevotellaceae > Prevotella > Prevotella sp. TCVGH. The sequence continues at coordinate 43,315 of NZ_QFFX01000012.1, forward strand.
TGAATATTCTCAAGAGCAACTTTTGGATATTGCTCACCAGTATCTTCACGAAATGGACTATGATGATGAGGGGCAGCCGCTTCTTATCTATGCGCACAATGACACCGACAACAATCACCTGCACATCATCACCAGCCGGGTGAATCCCAATGGCCAGAAAATAGACCACAACCACGAGCACATCCGCTCGCAGGAGGCCATCAACAAAATTGTTGGCGAAGATGAGGAATTGCGTGCTGATTTGTTTTTGAAGGAGGCCCTTAGTTACAAGTTCAATTCGCTTACACAATTCAAAGCCATCATGGAAGCATCTGGCTATGAATGTTTCGAGCGTGACGGCAACCTCGAAATTGCACGTGGCGGACGGGTACGAACAAAAATCGAAATGGAAGATTTGACCTCAAAATTCTCTGTTATTGATGAAAAGAAAACCTACAAACGTCGTAGGCAACTGGGGGCTGTTATGAAAAAGTATCGCAACATGGTTGCCAGCCGCAGTGAACTGTCAGACATCTTGCAAAAGAAGTTTGGTGTATCGCTCGTCTTCTTTGGTTCAAAGGACAAACCATACGGTTACATGATTGTGGATCACTACAAACAAGCGGTGTATAAAGGAGGCAGCGTGCTCTCTATCAAACAACTGCAACACTTCATGAGCGAAAAGGAACGAATCAATAAGGTAGAGCTCTACGTGGATGCCATGCTGGAGGATAATCCCCGGATGATTGCTTATGAACTCAACAGAATGTTATGGCGACAGTATGGTACTCGCATTTCCAAAGGACGTTTCAGGCTGCTCAATGGCAGGGAGGTCGCCCTGAGCGATAGTGTGCAAAAGGTGTTAAAATTCAACTTTATGTTGCACTGTGTCCAGGCCTTTTGCCCCACCAACGAGGTGGAGCGTGATATACTCTGTCGTATCTGGAAGATTGAAAATCCCTACCTTATTTATATAGATCCTCACAGCAAACCCAACAATGGCTTTGCCGTAGAAGTGCTGAACAATCTGGCTGCATCAACCGAGAAGCAAGACTTGTGGGCAGCATTAAAAGAAAATCATCTTGCCATTTTCAGACAAGGTGACGAATACTATTGTGTCGATTTCTCGCACAAGTGCATTTTTAACTTGGCTTCAGAAGGTATTAACTTCAAAGCCTTGCTCCCAGTTCTGCAAGTGCTCCAACCTATTCCTATCCACGACACTCATCTTTCTAATAGCATCCTGAAAAATATTCTTTCATACCAGACATCGGCTTCCGAAAGAAATGCAGAATGGGAAGTGGGTAGTAAAAATAGCTATGAGGTTGATGACGAACGAAGCCTGAAACGATAGACTTGTAAGCCCATAGACCAAGAAGAGCCGGTCAAGTCGTCCAACTCATGTTCTATCAATAAATTTTAGATGACTTGTAAGCCGAGGTCTGATACCAGTTGGTATCATGTTTATACCTTGAAACTGCTATAGTCGGACTGATTCCATACTTTTCAGCTTCTTTTGCAATAGCCTTCACTACAATGTGCGGCGATAGGCTACTGCTTTTACCTGAAAGTATTTTATTCCAAACTTCACATGGAATTAAATGCTCTTTAGCAAAGTTGTTAGCCTCTTTTTCCCTTGGATCTTTTGAGTAGATAGTTCCTTCGATAGAGATAAACGATGTGTGCTCTTCTGAGAAATGCTTTTCGATATGACACAATTCATGAAGAACATCAAATGCTAATTTATCAATATCATTATACCGATAGGTAACCGTCACTATAGGATGTTGGTTTACATAAGTAGAGAAAGCATCAACAGGGGTTTTATCCAACTTTTCCACTACAACATAACCTATACCGTTTTGATAAAGACTATCCTTGATGGCCTTGGCTGTAAGTTTCCGCTCATTAGCCAATTTTGCGATTGCATCGGCGGCCTTTATTCCATTGCCATGTACATAAGTCCTTTCTACTTTTTCACGTGAAGTTGCCAACCAGCTCAGCAGAAGCCAAGTCTGCATATTCTTTTCGTCAATCTGAACCTTGTCGCTGTGCTTATATAATCCAGCTACTTGCTTACTCATCTCTGCAGATGACAGCAGGTCAAAGGAGAAAAGCGATTTTATTTCTTTCACCCGTTCAAGGAGGGGAAGAACAGCTAAATTCAATTTCTTATAAAGAAGTTTAAGATTGAACATACGAGCACATGCGTCCTCAAACGAACGTGCATTTTGTTCTTCCGATTGTTTCATACTGACAGCTTTGCTGTCATACATATAACCATTGTGCAAGCTCATCCAGGTTTTATAGGGAATCCCTAAATGGTTTTCCAGCTTCATGGCCAGATCGTCGTTCAGATTGCGTTTGCCACGAATAAACTCACTCAGATGGGTAGCTTGCATACCTATCTGCTTTGCAAAGTCCTTTTGCTTGATACCACGTTCCCGCAACTCTTCACGCAAGATTTCTCCTGGGTGGATTGCCCTAACAGGAACCAATCTGTTACTTCTTGTTGCCATAATGTGTACTATCAATTTCAATTAGTTCTACTTCGATGCCATCCTTTATCTCCTTGAACAACAGGCGTTCTACCAAACCGTTTACAAGTCGAACAGAACTTAGAGGCTCTTTCTGCTGATATCTCAATTTCTCATAGTGTAAGAAGCTGAAATTCTTTAGTTCGTCTGTACACTCTACATCATAAATGATTCCTACTGCCCGGATGTAGCCATCTACCAAACGTTTATTCTTACATATCTGCTTGTATTTCTTGTCTTTGGTTTTGCCTGTTTCATACAGCTCAGATAAGGCTTCTTCCTTGAAGATTATATTCATACGGTGAAATGTATCTTAGCCTTTATGCTGCAAAGATAAGATAAAATTCCCAAATATGGTAATTTTTTAATACTGTTATTGTTCACTATATACATATTTAACTTTTCTACATCTTTTTATAAACTACAAGAAGAATGTTTTTGGTATTATCCCATGATATCGTTAACAACTAGAATCATAGCAGGGCTTCACGGATATTTTCATCTCCTGTAGTTAAACTACGTTAAAGAAAAAGGATTGCAACCTATAATCCATATTCCCAATAAGTTGTGCGTACTATCACTACCTTTCTATAAATATTATTATGGCTTGAAACCATCACCAGAATATCGGCATTATCGTGCTTGCTGACGAGTTAATAACCTCTTGCAAATTTCATTTCCATTTTTTATCTTTGCCAATGATTTCACGATTTAGCATCTTCCTCATTTACTTAATTCGCAAGATACCTATTTCTCGAAATAATGCTACTGGGGCCCAACTCCATTTGATAACCGGCCTACCAAAAAGGAGTTTGTTATTATCACACAACTAATAACAAATTCGACAATGAGAGACAATATCATGATCACCTTTGCCAATCAGAAGGGCGGTGTCGGTAAGACTACGCTCTGCACCATGTTCGCCGATTACCTGGCGGCAAAGGGAGAGAGCGTACTCGTTGTGGATTTTGACCGACAGCAGACCATTTACTCCAAACGAAAGGAGGATGTAGAGAAATATAGAGGGGTACGTTTGCCTTATACCGTACAGCCTTTCGACATCAAAGACACCAATAACGTCAGGGAGTTTCTTACCAGTCTGCGCGAGGGTTACAAAGGCATCGTACTGATGGACACACCCGGCAACCTGTCGCAACAGGGACTAGTGCCTATCTTTGCCCTCAGTCATTACATCGTATGCCCCTATCAGTTCGAGGCAACTTCCATCAATTCCACCGCTACTTTCATCGGCTTCATCGCCAAGCTCCAACGTATGCTGCCCATCATGAAGTGCCAGTTCGTCTTCGTGGTTAATAAATGGGACAAACGGTATGGCAAGAAAGCGGAACTGGAGTTGTGGGATAAAACGGAGGAAAAGCTACGCCACTTCGGTCTGGTTACGCCACGCATAGAAGTCAAGGCGGACATGCAACGATACAACACCATCGAACTGATGGGACCACAAAAGGACATCGTATCACCTACCTTCGACTTTATGTATCAACAGATATTCAAACCTAAAGAACAGACAAAATGAAAGTAGACATTCTCCATTCGCAGACGCTGCCTACCAACGACCTGCTTAACCTACCCGATATAGACGGGGTGTTTAATGAGGTGAAAGAACCATCTGTTCCACAACCTTCGCAAACTGCGCCCAAGACAGTGCAGCCCAACATCCACAAGTCTGATGACAGTTGGCAGCTCTTCCAGCAGTATGCAAAACAATACGGCTACCGTGTCAAGAAGTACGATCGCAAGAACTACGAGATAGACAACGAGGTGGTGGAGCTGTTGAAGCTCTGCAATATCAACAATATGTCGGTTACCGACATCATCAATGCCGCCCTCCGTGCCTTTATCGGCACCAACAGTGGCTACCTCAAAGAGTTTCTACGCCGTAACGATTATATTGTCAATAACCTTCAAAATCATGTATAGGCAAAATATTATCTGGACCGCATCTATGGTGGATTTCCTTATCGACCACCACAAGGAGATGAACAATACCGCTTTAGCTGGACATTTGGGTATTTCTCTGAGCTGCCTACGGCGGAAGTTGCATGAGTTGGGCTTGCGTAAACGTCCTGTCACCAAGGCGATGGCGGAGGCAAATACGGTCAGGAAGTTATATTACAATCACTCTTATAGTGAGATAGCCAAGCTTACAGGTATATCTACTAGGTCGGTTTCACGAATCGTTAAAAAGTACCACCTTGAAAGAACGGCAGACGAAACCCGACAGATACGGTCGCGCAGCAGGAAGAGCATCATCAAACGGGAGAAGGCCCGCGTGTTGTTCGGACTACCACAAAAAACAAACATCAAGGTGGTAGGCAACAAGAAACGTGTAGTCTTGAAGAGCATCCTGAAATCGTATGGCTATTTAGTCATTCCTGGCCATAACACCTTATATTATGATGATCAGCTGAAGCGCAGACCAATCCGTGAGAGCAATGGGCTGAAGCTGGGATTGCAGTTTCAGCCAATGAGTGTCTATCTTGCCATGCCGGTTCAATGCCCATCGTTCACATAATGCCTATTGCGTATGAGTTTTCAAATATTCCTCGGTTTTATTGTGGCTTGCTACCTCTGCTATTACTTGGGTACGGTGGCCTACGACCTGCTGGCAGGCAGAAAGCTTGCTGCCAGCGAAGACGATAAGGTACAGGAGGAAGCCATTGACATCTCCGATGAAGTAAGGGAATTTACGCCTATCCTTATCACTCGCCCCATCATCAATAAACAGAAGACAGCTGCCCTGAAACGAAAGCAAACAGCAAAACTCTTGATGACCGGCGGTATTGAAGTAAACAACCTGCTGGTCAAGGTGGAAGACCTGTCGAAAGACGGTGAGAACAGCGAACTGGGCAGCTTGCTTGCCAAATGGAAGGAGTTTGATCCAGAAAGAGGAGACCTTTCTCCATAAAACATACCAACTTTTTATCTTTAATATTTAGACCTAGCACTTTAACTTGTTTGACTTTCGGCTTTAACATGGAATTGAATTTCAAATTTAATCCATTCGATTATGTCGCAATTGAGAAAACAAACAGTAAAATGCGTGGGACGTGCTTGGAGCTTTGCGAAGTGTCAGTCTTTGAAATTAGCAGTAAGCGTGGGAATGTTCGCCATGAGTACTGGAACAATGCTGGCCAACAGCAAGGGTGCTGGCGGATTTTCCAAAGCTACCACGGAGATCTCTTCGTACCAGACCCCTGTTTCCAACCTGATGAAGGCCATCGCAGCCGTCATCGTGTTAGTAGGAGCGTTCAATGTGTATTTCAAGATGCAGAACGGCGACCAGGACGTGAAAAAGACTATCATGCTCACCATCGGTGGCTGTGTGGCTTTCATCGCCATGTCGGAAGCTCTTCCGCTCTTCTTCAAGTAATCAATCGGTGGGAGCCGGACCTGCAACCAAGCGTCTGGCTCCTACCAAATTTCAAAGTTTTATGGAAGATTTCTTTCCTATATACAAAGGCATACAGAAACCGTTGGAGTTCATGGGCATCAGAGGGCGTTTCCTAACCTTTGCCGCCATTGCCATCGGTGTATCCTTTCTCGGTTTCATCCTTTTTTCCATCATCCTGGGCAAGCTGGCTGGCTTTATTGCCATGATTGTCCTTGCCCTTGTCGGACTGGCCACCATCTACATACGGCAGCGAAATGGGCTTCACGCCAAGCATCGGAATAAGGGTATTTACATCTATCATGGGATTTTCAAACACTAACGGTTATGGCACAGAAAAGAAGACCATTCAATAAACTCTTTGCCCAGTTGCAGGACATCAGGGAGAAGGACGGGAAAGTGCTCAATACGGTACTCTGGTCCAAGAAGGGAAATCCGTCCGTACTCTTCGAGATTGAGAATCCCGTGCAGCAATATTGTACCGATGCTGACCTATATTGCCTCTTCCAAGACGTACTGGCCAACATTATAAAGACACTCGGTGAGGGGTATGCCCTACAAAAACAGGACATCTTCTGCAAGCAGAAGTATCACCATGAGCCGGAGGGAGAACAGGAGTTCCTGACCGAAAGCTACTTCAACTACTTCGAGGGACGGGAATATACCGACATACGCACCTTCCTCATCGTTACGCAGGAGTGTGCGCACAATGCCTTTGTGAAATACGACGCCAAACGATGGGAGGACTTCCACGTCAAAGTAACCAAGGTAGCTGACATTCTGCAAGAGAAAGGTATCGCCCACCGCAAGCTGAGCAAGTCGGAAATAGACGAGTATCTTCACCGCTTTATGGCATTCCAGTTCAAGCAGGGTCCATTCTCCATGACCAACTTCAAGTGTTCTGACGAGAACCTGAAGATAGGCGACCGGACGGTAAAGTCTTTTCCCTTGGTGGATATAGATGAAATCAATATGCCCAACTTCGTGAGGCCGTTCCTTTCGGTCAACATCAACGGCACCTACATTGCCACTGACCTCTTTTCATTCCTAACGGAGATACCTTATACTGACTGCGTCATCTACAATCAGGTCATACAAATACCTGCCCAGCGCAGACTTATGCGCAAGCTGCAAAGCAAGGCGAAGCGCCACGGATCCATGCCCGATCCATCCAACCGCATCGCCAAAGAAGATATAGAACGGCTGTTGGACACGCTGGCTGTGGATAGCAAACTGATGGTTTATACCAATTTCAATATCCTCGTCAGTTGTCCGCATGACAAGATAACACCGGTTACATCGTACATCGAGACAAAGCTCTACGACTGTGCCATCATGCCCTCTCGCTCGGCTTATAACCAGCTGGAGCTCTTCACGTGCAGCTTTCCTGGCAATGGCTATGCCTTCAATCCTGATTACGACCTTTTTCTTACGCTGTCGGACGCAGCGCTCTGCCTATGCTTTAAGGAGCATCTGAAACACTCTGAGGAGACGCCGCTCAAAACCTACTATACAGACAGGCAGGGACTTCCTGTGGCGATAGACATTACCGGCAAGGAGGGAGTACACAAGTACACTGACAATGCTAATTTCTTCTGTATCGGACCCAGTGGCAGCGGTAAGAGCTTCCACATGAACAGTGTGGTACGCCAGCTTCTGGAGCAGAATACGGATGTGGTGATGGTAGATACCGGAGATAGCTATGAGGGTATATGCAGCTACTTCGGTGGCACGTATATCACCTATTCCAAGGAACATCCCATCTCCATGAATCCGTTTAAGATTACCAAGACGGAATACCGACAGAACTTCGGGGAGAAGAAGAACTTCCTGAAATCACTCATCTTCCTCATCTTCAAGGGCAGCGAGCTGCCTTCAAAGATTGAGGATGCCATCATCAATCAGGTTATCGTGGAGTATTATGATGCTTTCTTCCACCCCTTCCGTGGTTTTTCCGCAGAAGAAAAAGATAGGTTGCGCCACCGGCTCTTGCTGGAGGATAAAAAGAACGGTGAGTATGAGAAGTATGGTGAGAAGGTGGAGCATAGCTACTATCAAGATTTTGATGAGCAACAGGGGAACGCACCCACAAAGGTAAATTCTGAGGGAAAAGACGACATCTTTTCAGAAGCAGAGGTTGAGCATCAAATCAAGGCAAAACGTCAGGTGGAAAAGCTGCACGCCCTGGTCAATGACAAGGCAGCGACGGAGGGTGAGAAAGTGGCGGCTAATCGTCAGCTCATGCGTATCATGGCGGAGGTGATCGAGGGCAGCTATCTCATGCGCATCGAACAGAAGATAGAGAAGATGGAACAGCGCAGACGGAAGATGACCGTCAGGAAACTGTCCTTCAACACTTTCTATGAATATGCGCTGGAACGTATTCCGCAGCTGATGACCGAAAAGAAGATAGCCTTCGACATTGATAACTTCGCCGCCATTCTCGAACAGTTCTACCGTGGTGGCGAGCTGGAGTGTACGCTGAACAACGACCTGGAACAGTCGCTCTTTGATGAGCGGTTCATCGTCTTCGAGATTGACAAAATCAAAGATGACCCTGTGCTGTTCCCTATCGTGGTGCTCATCATCATGGATGTATTTCTCCAGAAGATGCGTATCAAGAAAGGCCGAAAGGCGCTCATCATCGAAGAGGCATGGAAAGCTATCGCCTCGCCTACGATGGCAGAATATATCAAGTATCTCTACAAGACGGTGCGTAAGTTCCACGGCATCGCCGGAGTAGTGACACAGGAACTGAACGACGTGATTGATTCTCCCATTGTCAAGGAGGCTATCATCAACAACAGCGACGTGAAAATTCTGCTTGACCAGGCCAAATTCAAGGATCGGTACGATGACATTGCGGCTATCCTCGGACTGACAGCGGTTCAACGACAGCAGATCTTCACCATCAACAGCCTTAACAACCACGAGGGCCGGAATTACTTCAAGGAGGTATGGATATGCCGTGGACAGGTATCGGATGTGTATGGTGTGGAAGAACCGCCTGAATGTTACTGGGCCTACACCACGGAACGGGCGGAAAAGGAAGCCCTCAAAATTTACACGAAGCATTATGGTGGTAACATCCAACGTGCCATCACAGAGATAGAGAAAGACCGCAGAAAGGCAGGAATAAGCAAATATCTCGATTTCGCGCGGCATGTCAACGAACATCAAAACATTATGAGCTTATGGAAAAGTTAAGGTTAATTTTCGTTCTAGCGATGCTCCTTGCCTCGCTGAACATTCGGGCTGGCTGGCGTGTGGTGATAGACAAGAAAACCACGGCCGCCGTTATGTCCAATGCTGCGTCGCAGAAACTCATAGAGGACAGGCACAACGGGCGTCTGGATTCCATCAATACCAAGCAAGAGAAGCTGATGAAGTATACCGCTACGATGGCAAGCATCAAGGAACTTTACCAACTCTCCATGCAGAACATCACTGGTTTTGGGGAAGAAAGTAGATACTACGGTGAAATCGTCTCGCTCACAGCCAGCATCTTCAAGGATGTGCCCATCGTGCTGAAACAGCTCGGCAAGTCACCGGGCAAGAACTATGTGGTATGCCTCAATGAGATGACCAATCTCGTGTCCGAGACGCAAGGACTGGTACACGACTTTGTGGATATTGTAAACAACGACAAGGTACGCAATCCTTTGGACACGGCCAAAGATGACGGCAAGGACGACGGATATAACCTGCTCAACCGCTATGAACGGCTGACGATGGCCAACAAGATTTACAGTCGTCTGCTTGAAATCCACTATAAGCTGGAGGTTATGGTGATGATGTGCCAGTTCGGTAACACCTGGGGGGATGTACTCATGGCCATTGACGTGGAGTCGTGGGCTGCCTATATCACGGCTCAAAACTCCGTTGACGGATTGATTGATAATTGGAACGGCTTGGATGTCTAAAGAAGTTTGGCTTATGAAAAAGGCATGGAAAATAAAAAGATATGGGCTGTTGTTATGGTGCTTCATGGTAACAGCTCCCATCTTTGCCGATGTTATACCGACGCCGAGGGATCCGCTAACCATTGAAGCCCTTATCAGTCTGCATAAACTCATCAAGGGTGAAGAGGACAAGGCCTTGGCAAAGGTGGCAACGAGTTTTGGTGAACAGAGCATCATCACAAAGGGTGCTACCAAGTTCAATGATGTCAGAACGACCTTGGACAGCAAATTGAATAATGGCTATTCCTACGTCATCTTAGCCAGCGCATTGGGTTCGACAGTCAACAGCATGTATCGCTTGATACAGGAGTACTCCCAGTTTACACGCTCAACTTTTCAATATACCTCCAAGAAGCCGATGGTGGCATGGTACTATACAGAAGCAAATATGGCTTGTGCAAGAGAAATCAAAAACATCAAAGCCCTTTATGCATCGCTTGCCGCCAGCGGTGTCAATGTAATGAAGGCCTCGATGGACGAGAAACTTCACCTTATCATGGAGTTGAAGACTTCCATAGAGAACATGAGAGGTATCATCGATGGTGCCAACGTCTGGTGTAGCATCATTACCGTCGGCGGGGTCAGATACGATTATATTTGGGACATCCTCAACAGTGAGGTGACGGACAAAATAGCAGAAGGAGTAATTAACAAATGGAACAGTATTTGAGAAAATTTCTATTCATCACGGCTGGGTTACTTTATCTTTCCCTGTCCACATTTGCACAGCATCCGACCTACGATGACCAGAAGGAAAAGCAGTGGAAGTCAATGGAGAACGGACCATGGGACTTTGCTCCTGCATGGTATTATTACTTATTACACAAGAAATATAGCGGCGGTGAGGCTTACTGGCAATGGAGATTTCTCAAATCTGGCTGGAGAGTTAGGTTTAAGGAAAGTAAGTCCAGCGTGAAACGCATCATGCCCACTCGTATCACCGCCGAAGAGACGCAACGACAGAAGATGAAGGAAACCGAGCAGGAACGTGCGAAGATAGAAGAACTCTACAAGGAGGAAGTGGCGCGTGCCGCTGACAGGAATGTCGATCTGGTTTATTCCTCCTTCAAAGCCGACTTCGAACGCATGCAGAAATCTATTTCCGACGGACTGCTCTTCTGTATGCAGAGGAGCAGCGGCAAACTGAAATTTCAGGTCGATGAGCTGACCCGGCAGAACGAGATGATTTGCCAGGATATAGTCTATATCCATCGGACGGGTGTGGGATATGAACTTGAAAACGCCAAACGGCAGAAAGCCTACCAACAATATAAGAAACAGATGGAGGAAATTGTCAGCCGCGTGGCGCATCTTGTAGGTATGGCGCAAAACTATTACAAACGATAAAATTATGGTTACAGATATTTTGATGAATATTGCAAGTCAGCTACTCACCATGGGACTGCCCTCTATTGACCAAAGCCTTGAGAAGTTGCTGGTGGCGATGGAGACTTTTCCGAAGTCGGCGGTGCTGGGCAACACCGTGGGCTACGCCCGTGTCATAGGCTTGTGCCTCGCCCTTTGTGTGGGTTCCTACGAGTGCTGGATGATGATGCTTGGACGTAGGGCGATGGACGTAATGAAACTTCTCCGCATCGTGGGACTGTCCATCTGCATCACTTACAGTTCTTGGATCTGTCAGGAACTGGCCCGACCGGGCAAAGCGTTGGAGGCGACCACCAAACAGATGGCGAGCAGCAAGAACAAGGAAGTGGCTGCGCTGGAACTCAAAGTCGCGCAGAAGCAGTCGGACTATCTCAAACGACTCCGCCAGGTGCAGGACAGTATTGAGACAGCGAAGCAGGTACAGACCATCGGGGAGGATGCCCATTGGTGGGATAAGCTCATCTACAACATGGAAAACCTGGGCACGACCATCAACAACTATGCGCAGCGAGCCACCGTAGCCGCTGAGACAAAGGTGTCGGAATGGATAAACGACGTGATACGTTTCATCGGTGAACTGATATTCCAGATGTCGTATTATGGCATCTTGGTAGCCCAGCGTATTTTCATGGCTATACTGGCCACATTTGCCCCCATCATGTTCGCCCTCTCGATAGTACCTCCATGGAGCAGTGCATGGTCGCAATGGATCAGCAAATATCTGTCCTTGTCGCTATGGGGATTTGTCACCTATATGTGCCTGTACTATATCGACTTCATCCTGATGTATAACCTCGGCGAGGACCTCAATGCCTATGGCAGGCTTCTGCAGGGGCAGGTGAACTCTTGGGGACAGATAGGCGCTTTGGGCATTCAGGGCATCGGCTCCAACTGCATGTATGCTATGGGTATGCTGGTGGGTGCCTATATCATCCGTTTCGTCCCTGAAGTGGCATCATGGCTAATTCCAGGGGGTGTGAGTTCAAGTGCTGGCAGTGCAGCTGGAGGTGTCGTGGCAGGAGCCGTGGGCGGAGCTGTGGGCAGTGCCGCTTCTACTGGAGTGGGTATCGCTTCAGTGGCTACACCAATGGCGGGCGCGGCAGTCTCTGGTGCGGCGCATCTTGGCGCAGCTGGTATGGCAGGAGCTGTGAGCGGCGCAAGTGGCTATTCCGATGGCGGAATGGCTACTATGGCTGGAGTCATGGGAGGCGCTGCCTCAGGTATAGCGAAAGAGGCCAAACACATGTTCACAGAAAGCTCTGCTGGCAAGGCGGCATCGAAGATGGGCAACTCCATGAGAGATTCTTATAACAGAGGAAAATAAACTAAAAACGACAGGATATGTTAATACAAAGTTTGGAACAGAAAACAAGGCTCGCGCTGACAACTGTACTGCTGACCATCATCGGCAGTACGGTGGTCTGTGCCTGCTGCATCTTCTACTGTGCCAAGTTGGTAACGGAAGAGCGTAATCAGATTTATGTCCTCGATGGCGACATTCCTTTCCTCGCTGAAAGGAGTAAGCAAGAGGCGAATTTTGTCATGGAGGCAAAAGCACACATCCAGCTCTTCCATCAGTATTTCTTCAATCTGCCGCCCGATGACGACTATATCAAATGGACACTGTCCAAAGCCATTTATATGGCGGACGGTACGGCTCTCAAACAGAAACAGGCGATGGAGGAAAACGGTTTTTACTCGGACATCGTCTCTTCTTCGGCCGTGTGCATGACCATCTGTGACTCCATCAAGCTGGACGAACACACTCGAAAGTTCAAATACTACGGTACGCAGATTATTAAACGTCGTTCACGCGACATGAAACGCTCTCTTATTACGGTGGGCGGCATTGAGAATGTGCCCCGTACAAGGAACAATCCGCACGGTCTGCTTATTACCAACTGGAGAACATTGGAGAACAAGGATTTAGACTACTAAGGGTATGAGGAAGAAAATGAAACGTGCGAAAGAAGCCAAAGCTAGATGGGAACAGGAAACCAAGGGGAAGCTGGAGTCCTTTGTAAGGAAGCTCTCTTTGCAATGGAAGATACGGGAACGGATAGATGCTGCCAACGCATGGGCTGTGAAACACCCGAAGCATACGGCGGCCATGACCATCGGTGCACTGCTCTGTTCGCTCTGCCTGGGGATAGTCGTGTCACTCTATACTCCGCAACCCAGCAAGGATATTGTGGGGGAGATAGAGAATGTGCAGCCTATGTTCGCCGGACTGCAGAGCATACAGAACGGCAAGAACGTACAGGTTCGAGAGGTCGGACAACTGGCTCTGCGAGGACAGCGGCTGAAATGGGAACTGGATTCCTTGGTGCGTATTCCTATCAAGACGCATCAGGATTCCACACTTATCATCTATAAATATAGGCAGCTCGAAATGATAGTGACAAACTTAAAACATTAATGATATGAAAGAACTGATTAAGAAATTCTTGCTTAAAGCTGGACTGAGAAAGGAGGATGATCCGTCGGACGCTGCACGGACGGAGGCTAATGCAGAAGCGCAGGGCGAAAATAAGGAAGAGTCCGACGAAAGGGAAAAGACAAGTCCGAAAGAGCCTCCAGTGGTGAAGCCCTTGTCACAGGGCAAGAGTTGGTGGCGCATCGATTTAAAGCAGCCCAAGTATATCTTTCCATTGGCCATCCTCCTGCCCATCTTGTTCTTAGGCTATGAGCTGATAGGTGTGTTCGGAGGTCAGGACGATGCCAAGAAGGGCGTTGCCACCGACAGTATCAACGCTTCGCTGCCCACAGCAGCCAATGATGAAATGGGGGACAAGATGGCGGAGATGAACAAACGCTATAACGAGGAAGAAGCGGCATCGGCAGTGAACGGCATCGGTGAGGACCAGCCACAGCAGGACTCACTCAGCAACAGTTATCAAGAGCATGAGCTGGATGAAATAGACCGGCAGAATGCTATCAATGCGCAGCGGCAGAAGGACATGGAAGCCTTGCAACAACGACTGGAACAGTCTCGGAAGCACATCAATGCCTATGAGGGTGGAAGTTACGGTGGTGCATCCAGATACGGTTCTGGCAGCAGTTATGGCCGTAGCTCCCGACAAACGGAGATGGATGACTATGCAAGGGAGGTGGAAGCGATTCAGAAGAGAAGCCTTGCCCGGCAAAAATCCTTGGAGAGGAGCATGGGCATCGGCGATGAGGATGAAAGTGGCAAAGAATCAAAAGTGTCACAACCCTTCAATGCACCTAATCGTAAGCCCAAAGAGAAACCAGCTATTGTCAAGAAGGTAATGGAGGGTAATGCGGATAAGTTCAACACCGTCAGTGCCGAGTCTACGGCGGAGGTTCCGTTGATCCGCGCCATGATAGACAAAACGACCAAAGCACACGAGGGTACGCGCCTCCGCTTCAAACTCCTCGATGATGTGACGCTCAAAGGGACAAAACTGAAGAAGGGTACCTATCTCTATGGTACGGTGACGGGATTCGGTCAGCAGCGTGTCATGGCTTCCATCACCAGCATCTTGGTTAAAGATAAGTTCATCAAGGTGGGACTATCCGTCTATGACAATGATGGCATGGAGGGCTTTTATGTGCCGGAATCGGCATTCCGTGACTTGATGAAGGATGCCAAGGCGAACGCCTTGCAGAGCAATATCAACTTCGACGGTGGGTATGGTGGCGGACTGAGTTCTGAGGCAGTGGCTCTGCAGGCCCTACAGAACATGTACCAATCAGCAACCTCTGCCGTGTCTGCCAATATCAGAAAGAACAAGGCACGAATCAAGTACAACACCATCGTCTATCTGGTCAATACCAATGCTGAGTAGCATTCAACAATTCATCAAACATTAGAAAATATGAAGCAGTTTTTAGTTATCTTGGTTGCCCTCATGGGATTGTGTGGCAGCCTGCAGGCACAGAAAATGTATAAGAACATTGAGGCAGACTCGGTTTCGGTGAGATATATCCGCAACGCAAGGCCCTCGGACAGCTACATCTTTGACGAGAACAGACGCAAGGATGTGGTGTTTGTCAACGAAGAGGTGACAACGCATCTACTGATGCCAGAGAATATCAAGCTCGTGGATATTTCGACGAGCAAGATTGTAGGTAACCAGTGTACGGACAATATCGTGCGTATTAAACCCTCCAGGAGAATGTACGACAATGAGTTGGTAGGTACAGTTACCGTTATCGGTGAGCGGCATATCGTACAACTCAACGTGGTTTATACTGCCGGACCAGCGAAAGCCAACTCCATCTACCGCATCAAGACCAGGGATATGGGCAGATATGAGAATCCCGACGTGACGATGCCACGTAAAGAAATGGCAGCCTACGCCTGGGCTATCTTTGCCAGTAAACCGCAAAAGCATATCCGTTCCCATGAGTATGGCATCAGGGCAAGAGTGAACAACATTTTCAGCATCGGTGATTATTTCTTCATCGATTATTCACTCTACAATGCCACCAAAATCAAGTATGACATCAGTGAGGTACGCATCAAACTCACGGACAAGAAGGAACTGAAGGCTACCAATTCGCAGACAATTGAGCTGACTCCGGTCTTTTCCCTAAACAGTGCCAAGAGCTTCAAGAAGGCATATCGTAACGTGCTGGTACTCGACAAGCTGACCTTTCCTGAAGAGAAGGTGCTGAAACTGGAGATTTCGGAGGAACAGATTTCTGGTCGTGTCGTCACACTCAACATCGACTATAAGGATATTCTTCATGCCGATGGCATTGGTGAACAGATAATGGCGTTCCTCCCGGTTCTTAATTCTCAAAAGTAGCATCATGGCAGTAGAAGAGACAAGGGAACAGCAACAGATGTACAACACGTTCAGGAGTTGCATCTACCTTTTCTTGATTGTAGAGCTAATCATGAATCTCCCCATCACGGCGGACAACCGTGTGACGGGATTTATCCTGGAACTCATCACACGCTTCAAGGTTTTCAACAATGTAGCATCGTGTAAGCTCATCGAACTGATATGTATTGGTGTGACATGCATCGGTACACGTCCACAGAAGGCGTTGAAGTTCAATGTCAAGACAATGGTGCTTTACCCTATCGGCATCGGCATTACGTTCATCGCGCTCTGCATGATGCTTCATAAAGGCATCTGGGGCGGAGTTTCATTTGGCTTCCCTACCAATCGCGTGCTCTACGCCATGACTTCCATTATCGGTACGATGCTTCTGCATCAGGGATTAGATGGTATCTCTCGCTACTACAATTACAAATTGGGTGAAGACCGTTTCAACTTTGAGAATGAGTCGTTCCAGCAGTCGGAGGAACTGAATGAGAATCCTTATTCTGTCAATATCCCGATGATCTACTATTTCAAGGGACGCATGCACAAGGGATGGATTAACATCATCAATCCGTTCCGTGGGACCATTGTACTGGGTACGCCCGGTTCTGGTAAGTCGTTTGGCATCATCGACCCATTTATCCGTCAGCATGCGGCTAAGGGCTTTGCCATGATGGTGTATGACTATAAGTTCCCGACATTGGGAAAGACGCTGTTCTATCAATACTGCAAAAACAAGAAACTGGACAGGCTGCCGGAAAACTGTGGTTTCCACATCGTGAACTTTACCGATGTGGAGTATTCCAACCGTATCAACCCTATACAACGGAAGTATATCCCTGACTTGGCAGCAGCGGCTGAGACAGCTGCAACGTTGCTTGAATCGCTTAACAAGGGAGGCGACAAGAAAGGCGGATCGGAGGCGTTTTTTCAGAACTCGGCCATCAACTTCCTTTCGGCTATCATCTATTTCTTCGTCAACTTCCATCCGACGGGGTTCAAGGACGGCAAGAAACTCACTCGTTACATCAAATACAAAGGGAAGAAACTAAGGCTGATGACAAAGAACTGGCATGACTACCGGGCTGTCGACAAGAACGGTAACATGATTCTTGACTTTGTGGATGAGCTGAGCCACGATGTGTCGGTGGATGAGGATGGCATGTTCGTGGATCTTAATGACTTCACTTATATCAGCCGTAACGGACAGAAAGTGCATATCACTTCGTCCTGGTATGAGGATGAGCAGGGGCAGGTAGTGGAGCCTGACACCATTACAGGAGAATATTCGGATATGCCACATGTACTATCCTTCTTAGGTAAGCAGTACAGTGACGTATTTGACATCCTGATGCAGGATCAGAAAATACTCTCGCTCATGGCTCCGTTCCAGTCGGCTTATACCAACAAAGCGATGGACCAGCTCGAAGGTATGGTGGGTACGCTCCGTGTCAATGCAGCTCGCTTGGTTTCACCGGAAGCCTACTGGATATTTACGGGGGATGACTTCGACCTGAAGATTTCAGACCCTGCCAGCCCTTCCTATCTCGTGATTGCCAACGACCCGGAGAAAGAGCAGATTGTGGGGGCACTGAATGCGTTGGTGCTCAACCGTCTCGTGACCCGTGTGAACAGCAGAGGGAATATTCCTGTTTCCATCATCGTGGATGAGCTGCCAACCTTGTACTTTCATAAGATTGACCGACTGATCGGCACGGCGCGAAGCAACAAGGTAGCAGTGACGCTTGGTTTCCAAGAGTTGCCACAGCTGGAGGCGGACTATGGCAAGAATGGGATGCAGAAGATTATTACCACCTGCGGTAACATTTTTATGGGTGCCGCCCGCAACAAGGAAACGCTGGAATGGGCGCAGAATGATGTATTCGGTAAGGCGAAGCAGACGTCCAGGTCTATTACCATCAATGACCAGAAGGTTTCCACGTCTATCTCGGAGCGGTTGGACTTCCTAGTCCCTGCTGCCAAGATAGCGGACATGGCGACTGGTTGGCTCGCTGGTCAGTCAGCTCGTGACTTTACTCCGACGGAAGGCAGCATGATGCAGGGGTTTGACATAGAGAAGTCGGAGGAGTTCAAGACCTCGAAGTATTTCTGTAAGACCCACTTTGATATGGAACAAATCAAACAGGAGGAAAGTCTGTATGCCGACCTGCCAAAGATTTATCAGTTTGCCTCCAACCGTGAGAAGGAAATCATGCTGGGTCGTAACTTCAAGCGTGTCAATGACGAGGTGGATGCGATGATCGCAGAGTTATTGGGCAAAGAAAAGAAAACAAAGTGACATGATCCTCGTTCAAGGTAAAGGGTTGTCAGGAAGCGCATTGAAGGTAATTGCATTGGTGTCTATGACATTAGACCACATAGCCTATTATCTGATGGACAAAAGCATTGCCTACGATGCCATGCGAACGGTGGGGAGGATGGCTTTTCCCATCTTCGCATTTCTGCTGGTGGAGGGGTATGTGCATACCCGTTCCGTAAGGAAATATGCGCTGAGTCTTTTCATTTTTGCTCTTGTGTCGGATATTCCGTGGTGGCTACTGAATCATGACAATACACATAATGTGTTCTTCACCCTGCTATTGGGGCTGGTGGCAATAGAGGGGTTAAGCAATGTTGGTAAGAAGTTTTTGCCCTGTTGCGTCTTGATAGTTACAGTCTGTGGCATCGCTATGTGGCTACACGTCGATTATGAGTATTCAGGAATACTGCTGGTTTGTACGTTTTTCGTGTTTCGCAAACACAACGTAATGAAATGTCTTTTGGCCTCCCTTTTTATGTACCAGTACGATGTGATTGGGGTTTGCATGGGATTGGCGGTTAACCTTTGCTATAATGGGCAGCGAGGGTTTATCAAGGAACAGTATATGAAGTATCTATTCTATACATACTATCCTTTACATTTATTGATTTTTATGAAATGAGATTAATCCTCTATATGTAAATTCTCTTCCAAGTCAATAAACTGGGTAACATATGATAGTTTTAGTTGACTTGTTCTTCTTATTAACTTTGCGTATCTTGCTATATCATCAGCCTTCAAGTGTTTAGTGGTAAAAAACAGGTTGATTTTGTTGAAATCGTTTGCATCCACTTCCCATAATTTGGACTCTCCACTATTGCGATCTGTAGTCATATAATAAACTAGTAAATCGCAAAAAGGAAAAAGAATAACAGGTGCGTGATATTCTGAATATTTCTTACGTTCGTAGAGAGAAAACGGCAATATGCACTCTAGTTCATCAACAAGCTCTTGGCAAGATAACTGGTGATTTACGATTGACTCATATAGTTCAAAATGATAGCTTCTAATATATAAAAGCAATAATATCAATCCTGGCAACTCTTCGCTGTTTGTATAAAGGGAGCAATATACTAATCGAACAGATATGAGTAGCTTCTGCATCTGTCTTAAAGTTAGTTTCTTGCTACTTGCAAGTATTCTAATAAACTCATCGAAGAATGAATAGGCAGAAGAAGGCATGTTTCTATTATTACCAAAGAAAAAACCTTTGAAATTTAGATTCTCACACAAATACTTAATGTAATTGTTATAATTGGGGTCTGGCAAAAAATATTCAATATCTATAAAACGACGTAAGTATTCCTCTGCATTAATCCTGTCACTGCCGAAGTATCCTCTGACAGAATTGCCTAACTGCTGCTTATCAACGGAAAGTATAAAAATAATATTGGGGATGGAAAAGATGTGTTTTATCCGTTCCAGCACTTTCACTGCATAAAAAGGATTGCACCTGTCTAATTCGTCTATAAAAAAAATCAATGGCTTTTCGGTTAGCTTGCTTACTAAATCACTTAATCGTGCCTTAAAAGAAGTAAGACTTTTTCGTTCTTCATTATATTTATCTATTTGTTTTTTAAGTGAGGATATACCTTCTTCAACCATATCTGTAACGCTATCAACTGCGTCATCTCCAATATACTTTTTAATAATGTGTTCCACCATATGGGGAGTTGCCGCCAAAGTGATTTTCCCGGCATTGTTCATAACAGAAGTAAACAAATCTTTTAGTTTAGCTTCTTTGCTTAACTCTCCAACTTCAGCAATCAATGCCACTAAAGGGTCTTCAATAAAATCCGATTCCCATGCATTGTAATAAATAGTCTTATACCCATCGTTCTTCAGCATTTGTTCCCACATTTTAACGAATGTGGTTTTGCCAGTTCCCCATGCTCCATTGAGACTGACGACATACCCATCATGATTATGAGCAATGATATTAGTCAAAATTTGTGCATACTTTTTCCTACCTAATCTGTCAGCCTGGAAAGGATTTTCTCGATCAATAGTTAAATCTTTGAATTTATAATGCATAATTTTCTTCACTTAATCCTTCTATATCTTAATCCAGAATGATTCCCATTCTGCCAAAGTCGAACATTCGGCACTAATTCATAGTTAATAATACAACCATCACTTGCTATCTCGCCATAGAAAATCTCGACTTCGTCTTCTAAAACCTCACGTATCCGAGTGAGAAATTGTTTTTTAGCATTTGATTGTTCATTGAATTTGCCAAGATGCAACGAGCGAAGCCAATCGTCAAATTCGTACATGGTAGATAGATTATATGCCTTATCTTCTATTACCAACTCAGCTCCATCATTCAGACAAATCCCATTAGTGTCCCAGAAAATGCCCTCCTCTCTAGGACTTATCAATATTATTTTCTTAATCTTTGGGGTAACAAATTGCTTATCAAACCACTCATCGTACTTTTTAGAAGCAATAAACCATTCTAATTTCGTAGACTTCAGCTCATTAAAGAAATCCAGAGATGTCGCAGCTTCTCCATTTGGCAAAGACCAATTCTCGGTCATGTAATCGTCATCGTATTGACCATGGTTGCCGAAGCCCCAAAAGTTGATAAGTGGGATGAGACCTCTGCAAAACTCATTGTTCAAAATTTGCTCATTTCATCATATTTTTGTACCTTTATAGTATGAAACAATGTCCTTCTTCTCCGAGTTTTGCTGACCTAATAGTTGGTCATCGTAAG